>MNZQ01000193.1 GCA_001873745.1 Syntrophaceae bacterium CG2_30_58_14 | reverse complement strand
CGTCCGCCCCCCCTCGGGAACAGATCATCATGACCGGTTGACCGATTTCCGTATCGATGATGATTCCCAGATATAATTCCCGCTGGATTTTGACCTTTTCCTCCACAAGGATTTTCCGCACCGGATGGCCGGAAATGTTCATACCGATGAGCTCATCGTATTGGCTCTCGCACTCAGCGACGGTCTTCGCAAACCGGATGCCTTGCACCTTTCCCCTTCCTCCCGTCAAGACTTGCGCCTTCAATACGACGCCGTTCCCCTGATCGATATCCGGAAAAATCTTTCTGATTTCCCGTTTCTGATCGATCAGCCGTCCCGCGGGAACGGGAATGCCGTATTTCTTATAAAGATCTTTCCCCTGATGTTCAAATATTCTCATCTCTTGCTCCTCCCGTTCTGAACATCACTTCCTGGGTTTCTTTTTGGCGATGATGGCCTTGATTTCATCCACCGAAGCCCCTCCCTGGATCGCCTTCTCCATCGCTTCCTCGACTTCGAAGATGACCTGCAACTTCTCCAGGGTCGCCGGAAGGGCATCGGCGGGAATACAGACGACGCCATCCTCATCCGCAATGATGATGTCCCCGGGCTTGACCGTCACCCCGCCAACATCCACCGGCACGTTGTAGCCGACGATCCGGATGTCCGGAGGCTTATCGACAGTCGCCGAGCCGGTGCAGTACAGAGGCATGCCCATCGACCGATAACCGGCGATGTCCCTCGCCCCGCCATAGACCACCATGCCCGCCAGCCCCTGCCTTTTGGCGCACTCTCCCTGGTTGTCGCCGGTGAAATGGGCGTCGATCCCCTTGCCGTCAACCACCAGAACACTGCCTGCGGGGGATTTGCGAATGGCCTCGTACATGGTCAGACGGGGACTGTCGGGACGCGGCGGGCCGAAGACGACCGTGGCGGCCCTCCCCAGGACCCTGGCCTCTTCACTTCCCCGGGCGGGCCGGACACCCCGGATTCCTCCATTCACCCCAACCAGGGCGAGGGCGTCGTTGACCATGCCGGTGTTGGCCCTTTTCAGCACTTCAGACGCTTCCTTCGGGACGGAAACCGAATCTCTCATTGGATCAATTCTCCCTTTTGTTGTCCTACGCAGGTAAGTACCGGAACCGCAATTCAGGGCCGTTTCGCGTCTCGATCGCCGGTACGCCCTGTTCGACACACGGCGACTCTTCGGTCAGCATCATGCCGGCCCAGAAATCTTTATTGTTTCGAGACGCCATTTTCATTAAAAACTTCTCCTATCGGTTACTGCTACTTCACCTTGATGTTGGCCTCCTTGACGACCTTACCCCATTTGGTGATCTCCCCAGCAATAAACGGGCCGAATTGGGCCGGTCCCAGATAGTCCACGTCCGCCCCTTCTTTCTGGAACAACTTCTTGATTTCATCCGCGGTCAGGAGCGTCTTTAGCTCTCTGTTCAGCCTCTCCACGATCGGCGCTGGTGTGCCTGCCGGCGCAAGGATTCCCCACCAGTTGGTTGCTTCGTACCCGGGCACGGTCTCCGCGATCGTCGGCACATTGGGCAGGATGCCGCTGCGCTTCAATCCACCGGTGCCCAGGATTCGGAACTTGCCGGACTGGATATGGGGCAGCGTCTGAATGAGCGAGCCGAGCGAGAATTGGCTGTGGCCCCCGAGCTGGTCGATCATCGCCGGGCCGCCGCCCTTGAACTGGACGATCTTGAAATCGATGCCGGCCATCATCTTGAAGAGTTCCGTCCCCATGTGCTGGAAGCTGCCGACGCCCGCACATGCATTGATCAGTTGGCCGGGTTTCTGCTTCGCGAGCGCAATGAGCTCTTTCACCGAGTTGGCCGGGACGCTTGGATGGACGGTGAGCGAGTTCGGTCCGCTTCCCAGCTTCGCGATCGGGGTGAAGGCCTTCACCGGATCGAATGGCAGCGTGTAGAGCGCGGGATTGAAGGCGTATGCAGCAGAAATGATCAACAGCGTGTAACCGTCCGGCTCCGCCTTTGACGCCATTTCCGTGCCGAGTACGCCTCCTGCGCCGCCCCGGTTATCCACGACCACCTGCTTGCCGAGGCTTTCGGACAATTTGGCGGCGATCAGGCGCCCGACGATGTCGTTGCTCCCGCCCGGCGGGAATGGAATGATGAGACGAATCGGTTTGCTCGGGTAAGGGTCGGCCGCCAAAACCGCCGCCGCCGTAAAGACGACGAGCACGACCGACAGGGCGAGGGCTATGCCGATCGTCCTGCGCCTCTGAAGTTTCATGTTTGACATCGCTTTCTCTTTTCTCATGGGTTTCTCCTTTCGCATGGGCTTCTCCTTTTGTCCGTTTATAACTCTCTCACGGCGTCAAATTGTCGCGGATACGGCGAACAATCAATTTTCGCCTCGATCAGTTTGGGCAAGCCATCGTTGGAATTCATGGCAACGGCAAGAACATCCCTCAACGCTTCTTCGGTATCCACACTCCAGGTTGGAATGCCAAAGCTCTTGCCCAAATCCAAAAAGTTCGGCCTTGCAAAACCCGTCCCCCGCGGCGCACGGTAGCCTTTCTTAATCTGCTTCACGTCGATGAGGCTCAAGCGACCGTCCGAGAAAATGACCATCACGACGGGCAACCGGTATTGTACGGCCGTCGCCAATTCAGGAAGGCGCATCATGAACCCGCCATCTCCGCAAAGCGATACCACTTTTCTATCCGGATGAAGCAACTGCAGGGCCAATGCGGAGGGGATGGCATACCCCATCGTCGCCAATCCATTCGACATAAAGAAACAACCCGGCATGAAGGCATCCCAAAGCTCGATTACCAGCAGTTTGTTTGCGCCGACATCGACCGTCAGAAATGCATCCGCCGGGGCCCATTCACGGGTGGCATGGATGACCTGGACAACCGACAGACCGTCCACCTTGAAATCGAGAACCTGTTTGGTGTTTTCCCGGTATGCACCCACTTCTTCAATCCGCCAACGTGATTCTGCATCCGCACATTCATCATGAAGCCTTTTCAGGGTCGAACCGATTTCGCCGACCAATTCGATATCGGCATGGTAGTTCTCTTCCATATTCGGGACGACGTCAACATAGACAATAGGCTGTGGATAGCCCCATTTTTTCGGCAGCAATTCCACCGGGTCCAATCCGATGGCGATGATAAGATCACTCTTTTCGATAATCGCATGCTCCAGGTTTCCTCCCATAAAAACCCCCAACGACCATGGATGGTTGTCCGGCAGCGAACCCTTGGCTTTAGCCGTTTTGAACGTGGGAATATGGAATCTTTCCACAAAACTTTTTAATGGCCCAAACACGTCACTTTGCGCCGCGTTTATGCCCAGTCCGACGATGGCGACCGGTCTTTTTGCCCGGCCAATCCTCTCCGATCCCAACTTTACGCATTTTGCGTTGGCCTCCGGCAAGAATTCCTCGGGGCCAATCACATTTCCCCGTCCCGCGATCTCCACTTTCGATAGATCATTCGGAAAATCGAGATGCACCGGTCCCCTTCTCGGCATCCTCGCCATTCTGAATCCCCGGGCCAGCATTTCGGACCAGTTGGTTTTCGTCAGTCCAGCCGAGAGTTTTGTAAACGGTTTAAAGAGATCATTGTGATCAATTTTTTGTCTGTAAGCCAGATCGACCAACTCGGACCCATACCGATCCGTGAATGCCACGACAGGCGACCGGTCCAGCCAGGCATGGCCCAGACCATTGCAGAGGTTTAAAGCGCCCGGTCCCAAGGTGGAGAGGCAGACGCCGGGAATCCCGGTCACATCCCCAACCACGCCCGCCATAATTGCCGCGGAAGATTCGTGCTGCGTCAAGATAAATTGTATCCCTTCATCTTCCGCCCCGTTAATCAGGTCGGCCGTGCTTCCGCCGCCGGGGATTCCAAACATGAAATCAACCCCGGAACCCTTCAACATCTTGCTGACCCCTTGATACATCTTCATGACAGTCCACCGTCACCTTTTGGAATTATAGATTTTTCCGGAAACGTAAACCCGCCCGTCCAGGATCTTCCGGGCCGTCCGGCCGATCGTGCAACTGACGATGCGCAGTCCGTCTTTTCCGAACCGGGCATCCACCTTCAAATCCATCACCCCCGAGGGATGACCGATGACGATTTCCGTTTCCGTGGAAATCGGCAACCTCCCGCCCGCCGCCCGGTTCACCACGGAATCGGGAAGGATCGCTCCGATCGCCGCCGGAATGGCTGCGGTGATGGCAAATACCTTGTGCATCTTTCCCATGGCCATGACGCGCGCCAGCAGGCTGACCCCGCCCTTTGCGACGACCTTCCCGGTCACGGTCTTATAATCGCGGGCGGGGGCGACAAAGGAAATCTTCGGAATGGACGGACTGACCGCAATCCCCATCAACTCGCCGACCTTCCTGCGGATGGCTTCTAATTTTGCCTGCGCCGCCTTGTTCGGATCGAGCGCCGCGGGCAGTTCATCCCCCGTCAGATTCAGTTCTTCCGCGCGGACAAACGCCGTCGGATTCCCCGCATCCACGATCGTTACCGCGTATCGTTCTCCCGTATCCAGCCTCACGTCGTCCACCACATTTCCGGTGGGGAGGAGCTTCCCCGTCGCGGCGCCGGCCGGGTCCATAAAGCTCAGTTCGATCCTGGCCCCGGTTCCCGGACAGCCGGCGATCTCGTAATCGCCGTCCGCAACGACCTTGCCCTTTCTCACCGGGACTTTCGAATAAATCATCTTCTTCGTATTGGTGTTGTAGATTCGGACGGTCGTGAAGGGCTCTACGGGTCTCACCAGTCCCTTGTCGATGGCATACGGCCCCACCGCGGAGCTGATGTTTCCGCAGTTCGCCGAGTAATCGACGAAGGGGTTGTCGATTCCAACCGCCCCGAAGGTGTAGTTGATGTCCCGGCCGGGCGCCTCCGCAGGGGCAATGATCGCCAGCTTGCTCGTCAGCGAATCCGCCCCGCCCAATCCGTCGATCTGGCGGATGTCGGGGCTGCCGAAAACGCTTAGAATGATCCGCTCCCGGAGATCAGGATCCGCCGGAAGATCCTTTTCCATCAGGAAGACGCCCTTGCTGGTCCCGCCGCGCATGATCGTACATGGGAATATCGTTTTTTTCTGCATCCTGTCATTTCCCCATCGGATCTGTCGCCTATAATCCCTGAAGCATCTTCGGTTTCTTGAACAGGGGATAGACGATGGAGAACACGGCGGCCGCCAGCAGGATGACGCTGATGGGCCGGCTGACCAGGATCATGGGGTCCCCGAGCGAGAGCAGGAGCGACCTTCGCAGGGCAAGTTCCGCCATGTCTCCCAGAACGAGAGCCAGAATGGCCGGAGCGACGGGGATGCCGAATTTTCTCATCACATAGCCTATAAGCCCGAACGCGAACATGACAAAGAGGTCGTCAACGCTGTTCTGCAAACCGAAGGCCCCGATAACGCAAAGGATAATGATCGCAGCGGAAAAGACGGAGTATGGAAGCCGGTTCAACTCGAGAAAGAGCCGGATTCCCATGATCGTCAAGACCAGCAGGAACAGATTGGAGAGGAGCATCGCCACGAAGATCCCGTAAACGATTTCCGGATGGGTGGAAAGAAGAAGCGGACCCGGCTGCATCCCGTGGATCATGAAGGCCGCGATCATCATGGCGGTCGTGTTGCTGCCCGGAAGCCCCAGCGAGAGCAGGATGGTCATGGAGCCGCCGGTGGAGGCGTTGTTCGCGGACTCCGAAGCCATCAGCCCATCGATGGCGCCGTGGCCGAACTTCTCCGGTTCCTTCGATGTCCTCGCCGCCTCCCCGTACGCCAGAAACGAGGCAATCGTCGCCCCGGCGCCGGGCAGCGCCCCGACGATCGTGCCGATGATCGGGGAGCGGATCAGATTGAACCAGTTCTTTCTGAACAGAGAAAATTTCGGCATCTCCGCTCTCATGCCCCGGTACCCGACATGCCCCTTGTACTCCTTGAACGGCTCCTCCGCCTCGATGAGGATCTCCGACACGGCCAAAAGCCCCACCATCGCGGTCACGAAGTTGATCCCCCCCAGCAGTATCATCGTATCGAAGGTGAACCGCTCCCCACCCGTAATGCCGTCTGTGCCGATCGTGGCCAGAAAAAGTCCGAAGGAACAGGAAAGGAAGCCTTTCAGGAGAGAGCCTCCCGACAGGCCCGAAACGACGCTCAACCCGAGGATGGTGAGGGCGAAGAACTCCGGAGGACCGAACTTCAGGGCAAAATTGGCGATCAGCGGCGTCGCCGCCATCATGACCAGCACGCTGAATATTCCGCCGAAGATGGAGCAGAGCAGAAATGTCCATAGTGCGAAGGCGGCATGACCCTGTTTGGCGAGCGCATGTCCCTCGATCACGGTGGGCACCGAGGAGGGCTCCCCCGGAATGCCGAAGAGAATCGACGTGATGGAACCGCCGGTGATCCCCCCGCAGTAGGCGGCCACGAGCATGCTGAAGGCCGTCATCGGCGAGAGTGTATA
>MNZQ01000195.1 GCA_001873745.1 Syntrophaceae bacterium CG2_30_58_14 | reverse complement strand
AGAGACGGCGCGACAACCAGGAACTTCCCGGCCCTGGAATGGCTGGCCGCGATGTGCTCCCACATCCCGAACCGGGGCGAGCAAATGGTGAGATATTACGGTATTACAGCAACTCTCGCGGGGAAAACGCCGGCAGGAAGGTCTGGATGACGCCATCCCCTGCATCCTCGAACCGCAGGGAAACGAAAAGGCGTTCAGGAAAAGTTGGGCCAGACTGATTCAGAAGATATACGAAGTAGATCCCCTGGTCTGCCCGAGATGTAACGGGACCATGCGGATTATCAGCAGTATTGAGGATCCGTCGGTAATCCGGGACATCCTCGTTCATCTGGGACTATGGTTGGCAAAGGTAAGACCGCCGCCAAAAGATCACGCCCCATGGGGACATAATGCCGCATCGTGTCCCCATGAATACGCCGCTTCCGACCTCCAACTGCAAACACATGCTGACACAATCTACGGCCTGTCCTCGACCTGATCGGGGAGCGATCCTGAATACTCTTGGGATGCCTATATTCATGCATAACGCCTCGCTAAAAAAAGGTGCGCAGGAGAGGCACATCCGGATTGTGCTCAAAAAGGCATTCGTGATTCGTGAAATGGTCGACAAGCCGTTCGTTCTCCCCATAGTTCGGGCGCCAGGATATATCCCTTCCACGATCATCGGCGCCGCACCCCACATATTGTGGCCAATATTTCCTTGACATACAAGTCCGTTGCTGCTTATACTCCTTCCGCCAAAAGCAATGCCTTATCTGTTCACCACTGGGACCATACCGGAGGGCTTGGCCCCGTTCTCGATCTGACGGGAGCGGTGAATAATCCATGCCCATCCCGATTTTTTCAAAGAGAGCTACAGCGTTAGCGGAAATACGGTGCATTACATCGGCGTGCCCTATCCCCGGCCGCTTCTGGAAGCCAAGGGGGCGACGTTCAAATTCAGCGCCGAATTCCATCAGATCGAACCGGGATTGTGGTTGACGGGGGAGGTGCCCCGCCGTACCGACTATGAACTTGGCGATGGAAAGCAGATGATAAAGTCCGGCGAAGGGTATGTGAAGGATGACCTCCTTGACGACCAGTCAGTCGTCGTTGAGACCGAAAAGGGGCTGTTTATCATCCTGGGATGCTGCCATTCCGGAATCATCAACACGCTGAGCTACATCATGGAGAAAATGGGGCCGCATCCTATCCATGCCGTGATCGGCGGTACGCATCTCGGCCCGGTCAGCGATGAGCAGCGAGGGAAAAGCATCGATGCGCTCAAGGCGTTTGATATCGAACGTCTCGGGGTCTCCCACTGCACGGGGCAAAAAACGGCAATCCGCCTGGCCGCCGAGTTCGGGGAGAGGTTCTTCTTCTGCAATGTAGGAACCGTTGTGGAGTGACGGGCTGAAAGGCTACCCTTTCCCGGTTGCCGGAACCTTGAGCGACCGGTAATAGCTGTCGATCGTGTAGATGGCCGCCAGCGGATTGTGCCCGAGGAGGCGGTCCTTGACGGCAAAGACCGTGCAGGGGGCTTTGGCGTATTTCAGAAACAGCGAGTCGTGGCCCACACACAGGCCCATCATGACATTGAACTCGGTCTTTTCCTCGTTGAACAGAAACGCCTGGGCGATGGGGTTGCACATCGACTCGAAGCAGCCGATCCTGATCTTCTGATCATCCCGGACCCCGATCGTCTCCTTCGGCGCCCGGCCCATCTTGCAGAGTCCCGAGACGACCGTAAACCCATTCACGGAGAGGAGATTCTCCACGACCTTGGCCTCCTTGCGAAGGCCGATGCAGAAGACGAGTCCGATCTTTTTGTACCGCATCTTCCCGGCAAACTCGATCGTCTCCACGATCCTCGGTTTGAGGGGTCTTGCCTTGGCATAACCGAGTTCCCGGTCCGCATACCCCTCCCCCTCCTGGATCGACGCCTGCCGGGCAAATTCAAGAATATCCGGCTTCTTCAGCTCTTCGAGGGCCTTTTGAATCACCTCCGCTCTGTTCACCGTGGGGCAGAAGGGCGGCGCCTTGCCCTCCTCGTCCTGACAGATGCGAACCGACGGTTCAAACGGACAGCGTGCACACCCCGGCAGTTCTCGATCCATTCGGTTTCTCCTTCCGTAATGCCTTGTAATCGGTCCTGTTCATGGATCGTGATCATCGGCTTCCTCCTTGAGAAAGCGTTCCACAATCAGATCCGTGAGTCCCACGGCGTCGTCCCGGTCGAAACAGGGAACCTCCGCAGGAAGCGGCCGGTCGCCGGCCAAGGCGATGAGATTGTCGATCAGCGTCGTCTTTCCCGAATTCGACTTGCCGACGATGGAAACGATGGGAATCATGGCTCTACCGGATGATCCCCATCCCCGCCAGAACCGACAGCATCACCGCCGCGGCGATGACCGAACCGACCTGGCCGCCGGCGTTGGCGCCCATCGCGTGCATGAGCAGGTAGCTCTTTTTGTTCCACTTCGCACCTTCGCGCTGGACGACGCGCGCCGCCATCGGAAAGGCGGAGATCCCGGCCGCGCCGATCAACGGGTTCACCTTTCCGCCGGTGACGACCCGCATCACCTTGCCCATCAGGACGCCGCAGACCGTGTCGAGACAGATGGCCACAAAACCGAGCGCCAGGATGATCAGGGTCTGCGTTTTGATAAAGGCGCTTCCCACCATGGTCGCGCCGATGCAGAGACCGAGGAAGAGGGTCACGACATTGGCGATTTCATTCTCCGACGCCTTGGTCAGGCGGCTCACGACGCCGGATTCCCGCATCAGGTTTCCCAGCATGATCGTCCCTAACAGCGGCAGTCCCTTCGGGGCAATGATGCCGCCGAGGATTGTGATGACCAGCGGAAACATCATCTTTGTCGTTTTGGAGACCGGTTTGGCCACGGCCTTCATAACGGTCATGCGTTCCTTCTTTGTCGTCAAGAGCCTCATGATCGGCGGCTGGAGGATCGGCACCAGCGACATATAGGAATAGGCGGCGACCGATACGGCGCCGAGCAGGTGCGGGGCATACTTGGCTGTGACGTAGATGGCCGTCGGCCCGTCGCACGCCCCGATGATCCCGATGGCGACCGCGTCCAACTGCGGGAAACCCAGCGCCAATGCGAGGAGCAACGTCAAGAAGATCCCGAACTGGCCCGCAGCGCCGAGAAGAAACGTGGACGGCTGGGCGAGGACCGGTCCGAAATCCGTCATCGCGCCGATGCCGACAAAGATCAGCAGCGGATAGAGTTCCGTCGTGATGCCCGCATCATAGATAGCCCGGATGAATCCTTCCTGGCTCATCACATCCGAAAGGGGGATATTGACCAGGATACACCCGAAGCCGATCGGAACCAGCAGCAGGGGTTCGCAGTCCTTCTTGATCCCAAGGTAGAGAAGCACAAATCCCACCAGAATCATGATGGTATTGCGCCAATCCACGGCGATCATCTGAAAACCGACGGTCAGGCCGCCGAGTCCGTTTACGATTGCGTCCGCCATCTCCTACGCCTCCTTCTTCGCCGGCTTTTCGGGAAACAGTTTCCCCAAAAGGCCCATTACGAGGCTCATGATCCAGAGGGTCAGGATCGTTCCCCCCATTCCGCAGATGAGCATCGTAATTCCGAATGTAAAATTATCCATGCACAATACCCCCATTCTGGCCCGCGCGCTTTCCCGCCAACGAACCGTTTAGAAAGACGATTACTTCCTGAAACAACAAACCTTTGCAGCGCGCCTCCTTAACCGCAACCCGCCCCCGGTGTCAAGCGAAAAATGGCAATGGCAACCATGACCGCATGATGCACTATCTTCCGCGCCATATTCAACAGGTTATTGGCGAGCTGCAAAGAAACCTTACGAACCGCTTTCTCTCATGCTGCCAGATCGCTTGAGGCGCAAATGAAAAGAACCGGACTCCTCCGACAAGACGGGGATGTGTCCCGGTTCCTTTTCAGCCCGGGCCAGATAGTCCGACAGCATCTCCCTGTAATCGGGATGCGCGCATTGCCGGATGATCTCCCGAGCCCGCTCCCGGGGATCCAATCCCCGCAGATCGGCCAGCCCCTGTTCCGTCACTAAGATATCCACATCATGCTCCGTATGATCGACATGCGAGACCATCGGGACGATCGCGGAGATCTTCCCACCCTTGGCCGTCGACGGCCCGACAAAAATCGAGTAGAGGCCGTTCCGGGAAAAATCATACGACCCGGCAATGCCGGTCAGGATCTTGGCGCCCAGCACATGGCTCGAATTCACCTGCCCCTGAAGATCCATCTCCAGACAGCCGTTAATCGCAACAACACCCAATCGTTGAATGACTTCAGCGGAATTGCAGATCGTTACGGGACGCAGCACCATGCACTGCTTGTAGCGGTCAAGATTCGTCTGGAATCTCCCCCATGCCTCCGGGGAGAGCCTCAGGGCCATTCCGGAAACCCAGTCCACCTTTCCCGCATCGACGATCTCCAGCACGGGATCCGTGATGGCGGGCACGTGAAACCGAAAATTGGTGAAGTCGCTGGCGCCGATTTTCCTCATAACATGGCCTGCAAGATCCCCCACGCCGAGCTCGATGGGCGGCAGGGGATCGCTCAACCGTCCGGCGGCAATCTCCTTCTTGAAAAAATCGAGGAGATGCTGGCCGAGCAGAGCGCCTATGCGATCCGGCTTGGGTTCACCGGACGGCTTGTCGCCCCGATCGGACAAAACAATCCCCTTGATCTTCTCCGGATTGATCGGAAAATAGGGCACGCCGGTCCGCTTCAGAGGGTTGCCGACGATCGGAATGGGATCGCCGCCCTTCTGATACACGTCATGCAATCCCTCCAGGGCCATCGGGCGGTTGAGGTTGATTTCAACGATCACTTGAGAGGCGGCATCGATCCACTCGGGAGAATCATAAACCGCCGTCGAAGGGATGATATGACCCTCCCGGGTCAGCCCGATCGCCTCAATGATGGCCATATCGACGGGTCCGTACCACCCCCTTTTCACCTGGAGCGGCAGTTGCGCCCCCTTGCCTTCGATGAATTTCACCTCTCCGCGATTGACGGCGGCCCTCAGTTTCTCGCCGCCGATTGCGCCGATCCGCGTTCTGATCCCACCGGCATCGGCGAGGAGATCTTCCACCTCGGAACCCAGCGGCCCGGCGCACAACAGATCGATTCGGATCCCTCCCTGCTTTTTGATCCGCTCCGACAGGGCCAGAAACGTCGCCTTCGGATAACCCATGAGGGGATTCCCCGAGGTTGCAACCAGCATCCCGTCCTGGAAAAGCAGGGCCGCCTCTTCGGCTGTCATGATCTTGCCCAGGGATTCCCGATGTCGGATCCGCTCACCGATGTCGCCCATTTTACCCCCCTGCCTGCTTGACATTTTCCTTGATGAATGCCGAGATTTCCTCGAGCTTTGCATGCGAGGGAAAGACACCATGTACACCAGTGCTTTTCAAAACCGCGATGTCATCCTTCGGTATGGTCCCGCCGAAAAGGACCAGAACATCGTCGAGTTCACGCTCACGGATTCTCTTGAGCAACTTCTTGGCAATGGAGACATGCGACCCCGACAGGATGCTCACTCCGATCACATCCACCGCTTCTTGAAGGGCCACCTCCACCACCTGCTCCACGCTCTGGCGCAATCCCGTATAAATCACCTCCATGCCCTGGTCCCGAAGCCAGAAGATCAGCACCTTGGCGCCGACATCATGCCCGTCCAGGCCAATCTTGGCGATCAGAACGCGAATGGTCTTGTTCGTTTCCATGAAACCCTCCCAAAGTGGTCTCTAAACCGTCGTCGGTTCTTTAAAGGTCCCGTACACTTTCTTCAGCGTATCGATGATTTCGCCGATGGTCGCCTTGGCCTTTAACGGCTCGAACAGATATGAAATGAGATTGTCGCCGCGGACGGCAGCCGACTCCAGCTCCTTCAAGGCGCTCTCCACCTTCCCCTGGTCGCGGCTCTCTTTCACGGCCTTCAGCCGCTGAAGCTGACGGTGGATCGTCTCCGGATCCGTCTTGTAAACCTCAAGATCCCGCTCCTCTTCCTTCACCTTGAACTTATTCACCCCGACCAGAACCTTTTCCCCGGAGCTGATCCTCTTCTGAATCGCATAGCTCTGCATAGCCAGCTCCCGCTGAATGGCGCCGCTCTCGATCAGCTTCACGATCCCGCCGTCGCTCTCAATCTTTCCGATGATTTCCCCGATTTTCGCCTCCATCTCATCGGTCAGCTTTTCCACATAGTACGACCCGCCCAGCGGATCCACCACGTCCGCCACCCCCGTCTCATTGGCCAGAATCTGCTGCACCCGCAGGGAGGTCCGGATCGCAAGGTCCGACGGAATCGCATAAACCTCATCGAAGCATGCAAGATTGAGCGAGCGGGTCCCGGAAAAGACGGCAGCCATCGCATAGATCGACGCCCGGGCAATATTGTTCAGGGGCTGCTCGGCCGTCAGCCCGCCTCCCATTCCGCCGGTGGAAAACCGGAACTGAAGCGACCGCTTGTCTTTAGCGCCATACTTTTCCTTCATCAATTTCGCCC
>MNZQ01000061.1 GCA_001873745.1 Syntrophaceae bacterium CG2_30_58_14 | reverse complement strand
GGGTACTTCGGCTGTCGGCCCTCCAGGACATCCAGAACGCCCTCTGCAACCATCGTCGCCATGTTGTAGAGGCTCTCCTCCGTCATCGCGCAATAATGCGGCGTCACGATGACGTTTTCCATGTGCAAGAGAGGATTGCCCGGACGCGGCGGCTCCGGATCATAGACATCGATCGCCGCGCCGGCGATCTTTTTTTTCCGCAGCGCTTCGATCAACGCGGCCTCATCCACGATGGTGCCCCGCGCCGTGTTGATCAGGTAGGCGCCTGGCTTTATCAGGGCGAGGGTGCGGGCATTGATCAGATGCCTGGTCTCCGCGCCTCCGGAACAGTGGATGGCGACAAAATCGCACTGGGGCAGCATCTCCTCCAGACGGTCCATCTTCTGCGCGCCATAACCCGCGAGCTTTTCCGCATCCACATAAGGATCGTAGCCCAGGACGCGCATGTTGAAGGCCGCGTTCATTCTGCTGGATACTGCGGAACCGATCCGGCCGACCCCGACCACACCCAGGGTTTTTCCCCATAGATCGGCATTGATCAGCCCTTTCTGCCGCGTCATGATCGCCATGGTCACCGTATCGCTGAGCAGCTCTTCGGATTGCATGGCGGCATGGGCCTCGACGATTTTTCGACCGAGGCAGATGATAAACCCGATTGAAATCTCAACCACGCTTTCCGTATTGGCCGCCGGGGTATAGACGACCGGGATCCCCAGATCGGCGGCGGCCGCGATATCGACGGTATCGTAACCCACGCCGTGCCTCCCGATAACGGCGAGTTTCGGCGCGGCTTCCATGATCTGCCGCGTGATCTTCGTGTTCCGGACCACCAGCGCATTGCAATCGCCGATCGCGGCCAGAATGCCTTCAAGATTTTGCGGCTGCGGATAGACCAGCTCCGCCTTTTGCGCCAGCATGGCCTCGCCGGCTTGATGAATGCGTTCTACCAATAGAATTCGGTTCATAAAAATCCCTCAATTTGAATTGGCTCAACCCCGACCGCTCCGCTCGCAAACCCGATTCACCTGGCCACATCATGTCAAATATCGGATACGACATTGCTTTTTGACGGCGGGAGTATAAACGGAACGGACTTGCATGTCAATGAGATTGACAACATGAGATTGACAAAGAAGGCTGATAAACATAAAAGGAATTTCATCGACGATCATAAGGAGAAGACGATGGCATTTACATTCGGACCAAGAAGGGGAGTCTATTTCGATGTAACAGATGAGTTGCAGGGCGGGAAACCTCCCGTCTCTGCAGACCGGGTAAAACTGCTTGAAGAGTTCGATCTGATCTACCGCACCTTGTGCACGCTGCTTTTCAATTACGTTCCGGCCTCGGGCCACCCGGGCGGTTCCATCTCCGCCGGGCGGTTTCTGGCGGGCCTGCTTCTCGACTCCCTGGATTATGACATCTCCGATCCGGAGCGGGAAGACGCCGACATGATCTCCTTTGCCGCGGGCCACAAGGCGCTGGGGCTCTACTCCCTCTGGGCGATACGGAACGAGGCCCTCCGGATCGCGGCGCCGGAACTGCTGCCCGCGGAAGAGCGCTTCCAGATCCGCCTGGAAGACCTCCTCGGCTTCCGGAGGAACCCGATCGCGAAAACGCCGCTGCTTCGGAAGTTCCATGCGAAGGTTCTGGACGGCCATCCGACGCCGGCAACCCCCTTTGTCCGCCTCGCGACGGGCGCCTCGGGCGTCGGCATGGGGAGCTCAATCGGCCTCGCCCTGGGGGCGCTGGACTATTACGGAGACGACGCGCCGCGGGTCCATATCGTCGAGGGCGAGGGCGGGTTGACGCCCGGCCGGGTCAGCGAGGCGTTGGCCGCTGCGGGAACGGCCTCGCTCTCGAACGTGATCCTTCACATCGACTGGAATCAGGCGTCGATCGACAGCAACCGCGTCTGCCGGGAGGGCTCCACCCCCGGGGATTATGTCCAGTGGACGCCCGCGGAACTGGCCTACCTCCATGACTGGAATGTGATCTTTGTCCCCGATGGAAAGGAGTGGCAGCAGATCTTCACCGCCCAGCGCAAAGCCCTGGAGCTGAGCAACGGCCAGCCCACGGCCATTGTTTACCGGACGGTCAAGGGATGGCGGTACGGCATCGAAGGAAAAGCCGCCCACGGGGCGGGGCACAAGCTCTGCGCCGACGGTTTCTTCAAAACCCTGGAGCCGTTTACAAACTCCGCTGAGGGTTCACTGCCGTGTTGTGACAGCGCCGCCCAGCGGTGCCGGGGCGGGAAGGAAGCAGGGATACTGGAGGAATGCTTCTGGGAATCCCTGATCGTTGTCCGGAAGAAACTCGAGGGGAACCGGGCCCTCGTGACCATGATCGTGGAGAGGCTCAAGGCGGCGCGGGAAAGGCTCGACCGGCGCCGGCGCAAACCAAGGAGCAACGGGCCGCGGATCGAGGCCATCTATCAGATCGCCGCGCGATCCCCCAAAACAACCCCGGAAGAGCTTACGCTGACACCCGGCGCCGGCACGACGCTTCGTGCGGAGTTCGGCCGTATTCTCGACCATTACAACCGGGCCAGCAACGGCGCCCTCTTTGTCGCGGCCGCCGATCTGCTCGGCTCGACAAGCCTGCTCACCGCGGGACAGGGGTTTGCCGGCGGCTATTACAATGCCGCCGCCAACCCGGGCTCCCGGCTCCTGGCGACGGGAGGCATCTGCGAGGACGCAATGACGGCGATCCTCTCCGGGCTCGCCTCCTTCGGGCGCCACAGCGGGGCCGGTTCTTCGTACGGCGCCTTCCTGGCGCCGCTCGGCCACATTGCGGCCCGCCTCCACGCCATTGGAAACCAGGCCCGCCAGACGCTGAAGAAGGGACCTTACCGACCGATCATCCTCGTCTGCGCCCACGCGGGACTGAAGACCGGGGAGGATGGACCCACCCATGCGGATCCGCAGCCGCTCCAGATCCTCCAGGAGAACTTTCCGCGAGGAACGATCGTCACGCTCACACCGTGGGATCCGCAGGAACTGTGGCCCCTGACGGCAGCGGCCCTGAACAGACGCCCGGCCATCATTGCCCCCTTCGTCACCCGTCCGACCGAGAGGGTGATCGATCGGAAAGCCTTTGGGCTTCCGCCGGCAAACGCCGCGACCGCCGGGGTTTACCTCCTCCGCAAGGCCGGAAAGAAAAACGCCGGCGTCGTGGTCCTCCAGGGGAGCGAGGTGGCATACGCCTTCCTGGAGGAGGCGCTGCCGCTGCTGGAAAAAAAGGGCGCCGATCTGTTTGTCTATTATGTGGCCAGCGCCGAGCTCTTCGATCTCCTCCCGCGCCGCGTGCAGGAAAAGATTTTTCCCGAAGAACATGCGAAACGGGCGATGGGCGTCACCGGTTTCACGCTGCCGACAATGTACCGCTGGATCCGTTCCGACCGGGGGCGGGAGATGACGCTTCATCCGTTCCGGAATGGACATTACCTGGGAAGCGGTCAGGCCCACATGGTGCTGGCCGAGGCCGGGCTCGACGGCAAGAGCCAGTTCAGGGCGATCATGAAGCACCTGAAGGGCTAAGGGGAAAAAGCCACTTATTCCAGTTGAGACCATCGAGAAACATTTATTCCCTATGCCTTTACCGAGTAGGGTGTAGCGATGCTCGCCCTTTTAAAGATTTTAAGGAATACGTTGGTAAATGGAGGTAACTCATGCCGCTGGATTTGAACAGTCTCAGAAAGGGGATTTTGTCCTTGGAGAAGGCCCTTGAAGTTGCCGCCGCCGAGAAGATTTCAGTTTATGACAAGGCGACGCAGGAGGTCATCAAGGCCGGGGTTATCCAAAACTTCGAGTTTACCTATGAGCTGTGCTGGAAGTTCATGAAGCGCTGGCTGGGAAACAACTTGGGCTCAACCTATGTCGATGGCATTACCCGGCGCGAGCTTTTCAGGCTCGGCGCCGAAAATCGTTTGATCACGGATGTGAATGGCTGGATGGAATACCATGAGGCGAGAAATGAAACCGCCCATACCTATGATTCAGAAAAGGCGGATGAGATTTTCAGGATCGCCCGGAGCTTTTATGCGGACGCGAAGCGCCTTCTGGAGGCTTTAGAGACTCGCAATGATTGACCTGCGACCTGATCAACTCGAAGTCGTAAAACGCATTTTGGCCGAGCACGTGCCGGAATGCGAGGTGCACGCCTTCGGTTCTCGTATTGCAGGAACGGCCAAGGATTACTCGGATCTCGATCTGACTGTCGTGGGTACGGAGAGGATCGACCGCAGACGCATGGGCCGCCTCCGGGAGGCCTTCGCGGAATCCGACCTGCCCTTTCGCGTGGAGGTCCAGGACTGGCATACCATCTCCAAGTCATTCCGAGAGATCATTGAAAAGAAATATGAAGTAATTCAGAAACCAGTCGAAATCTCATAAAATCCTCCTTGCGTGCTTGTGAAATGCCCCCTCTCGCCGACGCAACCCCGGCGGCTCCCCGGACGCCGCCGGACCGCCGGAAAAGGCGCCCCTTCTCCTCGCCACATTACCCTTGACAGGCGTCGGGAAACATATTAGAAAGCGGCCACCTTGCGATAGTCCTTTCCGATCGCGAAGGCGCTCCTCAAGGCCCACAAACGCGGCGTAAAGGTCCAGGCGATCCTCGACAAGAGTCAGAAGACCCAGAGGTACTCGTCGGCGTCCTTTCTGACGCATTCCGGCATCCCGACCTACATCGACGAAAAGCACGCCATTGCCCACAACAAGATCATCCTCATCGACCGTGCGGTCGTCATCACCGGCTCGTTCAATTTCACAAAGGCCGCCGAGGAGAAGAACGCGGAGAACCTCCTGATCATCCGCTCGCAGGAGTTGGCCAAACCCTACCTCGAAAACTGGCAGCGCCACCGCGAACACTCCGCGGCATAGACGCCCCCGCTTCCCTTCACCCCGCCCCCAGTTGCCAAATTCATCATTGAGATACAAGGGCGCTTCTCCTATACTCCCTACCCGAAAAAGGAAGTTCTTATCAAATATCAAATTTTATTTACCATAAAAACTTTCCACCCGTACTGGAGGTTATGCTATATTCCCAGATAAAAAGCAGGATAACGAAATCTCCAGGGGGACCGGTTATTAAAGAACACTTAAAACGGCATGCAGAGGTCATCCCATGAAGAAAATAAAACCTATCGAGAAGCCAAAGCCCCATCAAGACTCCTGCGAAAGATACAGGGATCCCCATTTCCTCCAAAAACTGCTCGATTCGATACCAACCCCCATTTTTTACAAGGACGCCCGAGGGATCTATCTTGGAGGCAATCAGGCCTTCGGGGACTTTCTGGGCAGAAAAATGGAGGATGTCGTCGGAAAGACGGTCCATGACATTGCCCCCAAGGATCTCGCCGAAAGATACGAACGGGCGGATGAAGAATTGTTCCGGACAGGGGGCGTCCAGACCTATGAAAGTCCTGTGATGCATGCCGATGGCGCCACGCATTACGTGATTTTCTACAAGGCAACCTTTCTGAATCAGGACGGATCATTGGGCGGGCTGATCGGATCCGTCTTCGATATGACCGACCGCAAGGAGGTTGAGGAGCGGCTGCGCAGGAGCGAAGAGAGATACCGCCGGATCTTCGAAAACATTCAGGACATCTACTATGAAGTGGGGCTCGATGGCGCCATTCTGGAGATATCCCCTTCCATCGAGAGATATTTTCCATTCAAACGAGAAGATCTGATCGGGCGATCCATTTATGATTTTTACGCCGATAAAAACAGAAGAACGGATTTTCTGCAGGAAATCAAGGGAAAGGGATATGTCCGCGATTTTGAGATCCAACTCAGGGACCTTCAGGGCGCTCTTTTCACCTGTTCGATCACGGCGGCAATTCTGCCTGGAGAAGGAGAGCGTCCCCCGCGGATCGTTGGCTCCATGCGGGATATCTCGGAACGCAAGCGGGCCGAGGAGACCCTGGGGCAGAGAGAAGAGGAACTCTCCATCAAATCCCGGAATCTTGAGGAGGTGAACACGGCGTTAAAAGTGCTCCTGAAACAAAGGGATGAAGACAGAAAAGAGATGGAAGAAAATGTGCTCGCCAATGTGAAAACTTCCATTCTTCCTTATATTGAAAAAGTGAAAGAAGGTCCGTTGACCCATCACCAGAGGGCTTGCATAGAGATTCTCGAAGCGCAAATGAAAAAGATCATCTCGCCCTTCCTCCACAGGATATCCCAGGCCTGTTTCGATCTCACACCACAGGAGATCCGGGTGGCGGATTTCGTGAAAAACGGGAACACGACCAAAGAAATCGCTGATATTCTCGGGATCTCCATCAAAACCGTCGATTACCATAGAGACAATATCCGCCGAAAACTGGGTATCAAGAACCATCATACCAACCTCAGATCCTTTTTGTTGAAACTTTCATAATCCCTGTTTTTACCCCGTATTTTCTCCGAGATCATCCCGTATTGCGTGGCGGGGAATTCTGCCTTATTTTATAATTGAAGCCTGTTCAATACTTGTTTATGCTAATGAATATAGTTACTTACAAACACTAAAAATCGAAGATAACCCATTTTTATTGGATTTCCGGAGGATCAGCCTTCGGAAGTCTAATGTTTTGAAAAAAGATAACCCACAAATTGGGCGATTCCGGGGGTAGGTTAACCCAAGAAATCA
>MNZQ01000126.1 GCA_001873745.1 Syntrophaceae bacterium CG2_30_58_14 | reverse complement strand
ATCATTGATGTCGCCTCGACCATATCCGGATCGTCGTCAACTATCAGAATCTTTTTTGCCATGACCATCCTCCATATTACATTAATTCCTTGTTTGACAGCAGTTTGATGGGATCGGTTAAATGGCGGCTGAGCCATTTTTTTACCTCCTTATGCCCCATGGCCAGGCCCATCAGTTCCGTAAAATAAAAGACGGGGATCTCGCCTCTCCCCTCTTGGGCCGGAAGACCTGCCTGCCTTGTATCCAGATTGGCGTGACACATGGTGCAGCCCGTAACGATGCAGTCAGCGCCCGCTTCCATGGCCATCGAGAGGATTCGTTGACTTAACTTGACAACGATGTCGGTCCGCGTCATCACGAGACTTGCCCCGCAGCAGTCTGTTTTATAGGACCAGGGCACGGCTTCGGCCCCCAGCATCTCCATGAGGCGATCCATATGTTCGGGATTCTCATAGTGCTCCACGCCGGTCAGGGTCGGGGGACGAACGGCAAGGCAACCGTAGTAACACGCGACCTTGAGACCCGTAAGGGGCTTTACAATCCTTGCCTTCAGTTCCTCGCGCATGGCGGCATCGCAAAAGAAATCGAGCGCGTAGCGAACGGATACCTTCCCTTCATAGGGAGAGGGAAGATACTCGGGATGTTCCTTCGCTTCCGCTTCCGCCGCCTTGAAACGGCTGTAACAGGCCACGCAGGGCACAACCATCTCCCGGTCGTGTTTCTCTGCGAGCCTTAAGTTCCGCACCGGAAGGGCGACAGCCAGCGCCTCATCGGTACAGTGGGCGGATGTGGAGCCGCAACAGGTCCAGTCTTCCAACTCGTGAAGACCGATATCGAGCAGCTTCGATACCCCCCTGAACGATTCGTCATATTCACGGGCCGTCCCGTGGAGGGAGCACCCGGGATAGTAGGTTACGTCCTTCACCTTGTCGCCCCTTTCTCGTAAGCATTGAAAATCTCTTTCACCTCTTTCCCCCCGGTAAAGCTCTGCGGCAACACCTTGATCTTCCCGCGACGGAACATCTGCCACCCCAGACCCGCATCCTTCAGAAAATTCCTTGTCTTTAACTTGAAGCGGAGGATCAGGGACAGTTCATGGATCCGGCCCGCGCTCTTGATGCTGTCTAAGAAGGCTTTGTGAAAAACAGGGATCTCCTTCTCGCCGGCGTTCATTCCCGAATGAAGGGCCAAATGCCGTAAACTGTCCATGACTTTGGCAAAATCAATGTCGTTGGGGCAACGGACGCTGCAGGTATGGCAGGAGGCGCATATCCAAATGCTCCCGGAAGTCAGCACCTTCTCACGCCTTCCGTACTGGATCTGACGGATAACCTGGTTGGGAAGAATATCCATCGCGGAGACGACGGGACATCCCGCAGAACACTTCTGGCACTGGTAACAGGCCCGAATGTCCACCTTGCTCTCTTTGATGACTTCTTCAAGAAATGAATTCTTAAGCGGCATTGCCGGTTCGTTCATGCTCATTTTTTTACCTCTTTGGAAAGAGCCTTATCAATGCAGAGCGGCGCTCAGGCAGACGCTGGGCTCTCCCTTGAAACTGTGATTCCCTTGTACATACCCGGTAACTTCTGATGGGCGATTTTCCAGGATCGGTTGTGTTTCCGCGCAAGGTGCAAGTAAGATAGTAAAAGTCGTGCCGACACCCACCTTGCTTTTCACCTCTATCTTGCTTCCGTGACCTTCTATGATGCCGTAGGCGGTGCTTAATCCCAACCCCGTTCCCTTGCCGACATCTTTTGTGGTAAAAAACGGGTCAAATATCCGGGTCAGGTTTTCTTCCGGAATACCTTCTCCGGTATCCGTGAATTCGATAGTGATGTTGTTGCGTTCCCGGTTGAAAGAGGTGGAAATGGTTAAAGTTCCGCTGCCGTGCATGGCTTCTGCGGCATTGACAATAATGTTCATGAAGACCTGTTTAAGCTGTCCGGCATTGCCAAGCGCAAAGGGGAGTGAAGAACCAAGTTTATTGATGATCTGAATATTGTGAAAAAAGGCCTGGTTTTCCAGGAAGAACAACCCCTCGGTAATTGCGCGGTTTATATCTACCGGCTCCATGTTCGGTTCGCTCTGGCGGGCAAACTCCAGCAAGCTCTTCACTATTTCTTTGCAGCGCCCTGCCTCTTGTACGATGCGGGCCAAGTCCTGCCGTTTCGGGTCATCTTCTGCAAGATCTTCCATCATCAGGCTGGAATAAATAAGTATCCCGCCGAGTGGATTATTGATTTCATGGGCAATGCCTGCGGCAAGTTTACCGAGGGATGCAAGCTTTTCCGAGCTTATCAGTTGCAGATGCGTTTCCTGAAACTTGCGTTCCATATCCAGACGAGGCCTTAAATCGGTAAATATACCCACGCTGGCAATTTCTTTACCCGTGCTGTCATAAATAAGCGATGCCGAAAGTTGAAAGGGAATCTCTTCGCCGTTTTTACTGACCAGATTGAGTTGAGAGGGATTAAACTTTCCTATGCCTCCGTCGTCCGGGCTGCGGAGATTCCGCATGATATCCCGGGCTACGCCTTCGGGATACAATTGGGTGATGTGGACTTTACCGATGACCTCTTCCGCGGTATACCCGGTGAGGTTCTCCGCACCCTGATTAAATATGAAAATATTCCCCCTCATGTCGGCGGCGATGATTCCATCCACCGAACTGGAAATCAAATTCTCGAAAAATTCATTGGCCTCCCGGAGTTCATTTCCGATTCTTTTCTCGTCGGTAATGTCACGAACATAGGCATAGGCCCTGTCGGCCCCATCGGGAGGCGGCGCAAGGGCGATACAGATTTCTACGTTCCTGATCTCGCCGGAGGCGGTTGGAAGCTGAAACTCCGTACAGTTTTTTTCACCGTACTTCTCGGGATGTGAAAATATGCCTTCGAGAAGAGTCCGGCTTTCGTTGCCAAGGAGATCGGTTACGGTCATCTCCAGTATCCGGACGTGCTCATAGCCGGTGATCTGCAAGATCGCGCGGTTTGCATATTCCACCCCCAGGCGGTCATTGAAGACCAGTATTCCATCATTTGCCAATTCAATAATGGACTGTAACATCTTCAAATCCACATAGGGGGTTGAATAACTTTTTACGCCGCTATTCTATTCAACTTTCGGACGTGGCAACAGACCGGCCATTTCCGTGATCTTGCTTATCATTTGCTCCCATTCGATCGCCATGATGTGGACCCCGTGAACGCCTTCTATCTCTCTCACTTCCTGAATCTGCTCTACGCATATCTTGATGCCTTCTTCGGAACCTTTGGCAGCTTTTGCCATGCGATCGATAATGGCATCCGGGATGGTGATCCCCGCCACGTTCTTGGCCATGTACCGCGCCATACCCGCTGATTTCAGGGGGGTGATGCCTGCCATGATATGGACTTTTTCATGGACGCCCAGGTCCCTTATCATTTTCATCCACTCCTTGAAGCGTTCCATATCGTATATGCACTGGGTCTGGATGAAATCGACGCCGGCCGCAGCCTTTTTTGCCGTGCGCAGCGCCCGGAATTCAAAAGGATCAGCGAAGGGATTGGCCGCTCCGCCGATAAACAGCTTGATGTCGCCTTCAAACTTTTCCTCTCCGCCCATCAGCGTTTTCTCGTCGCGCATCGTTTTTACCAAGTTGATCAACTGCACGGAATCCAGATCATGGACGTTCTTTGCATTGACCTGGTTGCCGAAGGTATGATGGTCGCCGGTGAGGCAGACAATATTCTTGATGCCGAGCGCGGTCGCGCCGAACAGGTCGCTCTGCATGGCGATCCGGTTCCGGTCGCGGGTAACCATCTGCATGACCGGCTCCATTCCCATCTGAATGACAAAGGCGCTCGTAGCGATACTGGACATGCGCACGATGGCAGTCTGGTTGTCGGTAATGTTGACCGCGTCGACATAACCGCGCAGAAAGTCCACCTTGCGCTGGATTACACTCACGTCATTGTTCTTGGGAGGTCCCAGCTCGGCGGTGACGGCAAAATGTCCATTCACGAATACTTTCTCTAAATTGCTGCCAGATTTCATACCTTGAGATCCTCCCTTACAATCCTTCTCGGTCCGCTATCCCTTGACTGCACACCCCACTGTTTGGCAGGAATGATTTCCGTAAGCCGGTGTAGTTGACCCAGGGACTTGGAGCGGTCGTAGATCAGTTGCCAGGCGCAGTCAGTCTCGCGTTTGATTTCACATTTACCGTTCGCTGAACCGCCGCAAGGACCGTTCAACAGTTGCTTGGCACAGCGGGCAATCGGGCAAATGCCTGCCGTTTTTTCCAGGATGCAGTCGCCGCAGGCCTGGCAGCGTTCTTCCCAAACTCCGTGCTCTACGGTTTCCCCCATAAATAAGGTGTTGACCCCCGGGAAAATCTGTGTCGCCGGAAAATGGCGGGCAAGCGTCTGCACGCCGACGCCGCAGGAAACGGACAGAACCGCCTGGACCCTGCCGATCGTATCCGACAGCTCCTGGGCAAACTCCGGTTCGCACTGCCGGGCGGGCGTAGATTCGAGAATCTCCAAAGGCTTCCCCGTTTTTTGCCTGGCCATTCTGAGGGCGGACGCCAGCAGGGCGCCCTCTTTTTCGCCGCCGGCATGACATACCGTCACACAGGCGCCGCATCCCGAAAGCAGAATTTTATTGTACGGGGCCAGGTATTCCAGTATCTCTTCAAAAGGTTTCTGTTCGGCTTTAATCATCTTGTGGTCACTCCTCAATATGAAAATGAGAGAAAACGGTCACGCTATTTTACCAAGGTTCGGGCCCAAAAGTCGCAATTGATCCGCTTTCTGCATAAGAAACTCCGAAAATTTTACGCCGCTGTTTGTCGCCACGTGGAAAATTTCCAGACGCTCTTGTTCCAGACCGATTTTTGCCATGATCTGCTTCGCATAGCCGACGCGGCCTTTGAGCCGCACGTTGCCCTGCAGGTACCGGCAATTCTCTTCATAACAGGCAAAAACCACAACGCCATCCGCGCCGCTTTCCAGGGCCTTCAGCAAATAAAGAGTCTCGATGCGACCGGAACAGGGTACGGGAACAAGCTCCAGATTGTCGGGGATTTTCAATTTCAATGTCTTCGCCATTTCCGCGGCGGGAAGCCCCGATTGCTCGCAGCAGAAGGCAACAATTTTAGGTTCGAAGGTTGACATGGTCTCTCCCTGAATATCCGACTTTCCCCAACCATTCCTATGCAGGAAAGGATCAAAGTTTTACTGGTACAACGTTATGGCCCTGGCCGGACACTCAGCCACACAGATGCCGCAACCGAAACATGCGGCGGGGTCAACCCGGGCCGCCTGCCAAAGGGTATCGCCGTTCTTTTCAGCCGGTGCGGAATAGACATTTCGGTCCCCGTACCGTTCCACGCCGATGGCGGCATGGGGACAAAGCCGCACGCAGGTATAGCAGACGGCGCATTTTGGGGGATCGACCTCGGCAACGGGATTTACCGGGGTATATACCCCCCCGTGAAGAAGGGCCTTCACCTCCTGAACGACTGCATGCGCCTCGCTCAGGGATTCCGCAATGATCTGGGGAAAGCGGCAGGCCCCGGCCAGAAATATACCGCGTCGGTTGGACATGACCCTCAGGAACTGGGGGTTGTCCTCCATCAGCGCACCGCCCGCGCCGGTACGAAGCTTCATCACGCGACAGAGCTCCTGAGTCTCCGGATCGGCGGCAAAGGTTTCCCCGATGACAACCAGGTCGGACAGAAGAGAAACGGTCTCTCGCTCCTCCTTGCGCAGTACGGTCATATCCGGAATTTCAACGCTGATCCCGTCGCCTGAGTGAGATAACACCGGCGGCTCGTCATATTTGAAGAAAAGAACCCCTTTTCCCCGTGCCTGGCGATACAGGAGTTCCATTCCGGAGGCGGATACTTTCAGATCCCTGGCGACTACGGCAACCTGGCATCCCTTTTCCTGAAGGATTACAGCCAGCTTGATCGCATTGACCGTATGGATCTTTATATCATCATCGGTCCGATCAAGAATGAAGGTTACCGTCTTCACCGGCTGCCCCTTCCAGGCAACAGGCAAGTCGCGACTTTCGGCAAGAAGTTTCTCCATTTCGGACGATCCGATACATCTACCTCCGTCGCTCATCGCCTCGGCCGGCCTGGTGATGCAGCCCGTTGCGACAACCACTGCGGAAGGCGACAGGGTTCTTTCCCTGCCTTCGCTCGTCCTTATTAACGCTTGAAAGCGGCCCAATTGACCGTCGAGGCGTTTTAGTTTCGCCCCTTTCAGGACGGTGATATTCCCCGCGCCCTCCACAACCTCGATCAAGTCCCCCAGCCATTTCTGGACAGCAGCAGGCCGGTCGTAAAAGAAGTGCAAATCTCTAACTCCGCCGCCCAGCGTTTCCCCCTTCTCTGCAATAACGACCTGCACCCCTTCCCGGGCCAGTTCCCGGGCAACGGTGATGCCTACTATTCCCCCTCCGATAATGAGCACTTCCGGTTTTAGGTTAATAGGCGCCGGAGCAGTGGCTTTGCTTTCGTAAACCTTCTGATACATTGATTACCTGCCATTCAAATAATTGTGAACCAAAGCGGCTGTCGATTTTGCATGCGTTATCGACCGGTCAATGTCTTTGGGTCCGGCGCAGGCGCCGGTAACGAAAATTCCGTTTCCCGGCGCCGGGCTGGCCAGAAAACCTTCCTCGTTAAGACCAAGACCGAGAAGGTTCGCCAGGGGTTTCGCTTCTTTTTTCAGGACCATGCCGACGGAAAGCACCACCATGTCGAAAGGTTCCTCCACGACCTCGCCCCGCTCTGTGTCTGCCAATCGGACCCGGAGATCCTCTGTAACCGGGGAATGATAGACCCTGGAAGGAAGGGAGCGGATAAAACGAATCCCCTTATCCTCCCGGCAGGCATTCAGGAAATCGTGAAAGGATGCCCCGGCCGGCTGGATGTCCATGTACAGGAATGTGGCGTTGACCTCGGGATATTTATGCCTGATTGCCCGGATGAGACGGAGGGCATAGGCGCAGCAGACCTGAGAGCAGTACAGATTCCCTATCGACTCGTCACGGCTTCCCACACATTGGATAAATGCGATATTTTGCGGCAGCTTGCCGTCGGAAGGACGGTAAATCTTCCCCTGAAAACGGAGCATTTCTTCAAGGTCGCGCGCCGTAACGACATTCTTGATGACGCCGTATCCGTATTCGCCTTTCCCTGAAGCCTCGTAGGGATCAATTCCCGCGGCGACGACAATGGCCGCCGCTTCAAGTTCCGACACCTTGCCGGCCTTCGCGAGGGAAACCTTATAGCTTCCCTGATCCCCTGCCACTCCCGTAATCTCGGCGCCGGTTAATTGGGAAATTTGCGATTGCTCGCTGATCTCCTTCAGCTTCTTGTCCACAACACAGGCGAAGCACTTGTTACATGCCTCCGAGGCCTTGCAGCAGAAGCGGGCAGCAAGCCCGCCCAGGGACGCCTCTTTTTCTATGAGCGTCACCGGCACTCCGAGACGATAAAGTTCCAACGCGCATACGATACCGGAGATACCACCACCGATAATGAGTACCGGATGATTATTTTCATCAGTCATTTTAGACGTTCTCTCCCCCGCCCCCTAAAAACATAAGGGGATGCGGCATTACAGTTGCAGCCGGGAATCAGAGTAAAAGATTTTCCCCCCCTTTAGAACCTGCTTTTTTTAACGGCGAGACTATATGAAAATGGTGCTTGTGTGTCAAGATAATTATCTGGGGATAATCCAGTTTTCCCTTGACAAGCGCCTGAGCTTTATTATAGCTATTCGGCCAGTGTGTTCCAGTGAACATGTTTTCGTCCCGCAGATATTACGGCAAACATGACTATTGCTCCCTGCTCTTGGGGGAGTGGCAGTATAAAATCGCAATCCATCCACCCCAGTGAGGAATCCGATGAGCATGAACGAACCGGCAATGCCGCTTGAGAATTCATTTCTTGAAGAAGTCATCAAAGAGAGCAAGGTGGACATTCGGGCCTGTTACCAGTGCCAGAAGTGTTCTGCGGGATGTCCCGTCGTCTCCGCGATGGAT
>MNZQ01000050.1 GCA_001873745.1 Syntrophaceae bacterium CG2_30_58_14 | reverse complement strand
GAGTCCAGAAAATAATTTTATTTTTTATGCTTGCATTCGGGGGGGGGGATATATACTACCCGCCAGTCAATGGTGCTCCATGGTGGGGCTACCTGAGCAGTTACCTATTTTTAACTGACTTTTATACTCGAATGGGGCCCTTTATTACCCACAAATTCTGCGGAAGAACCGAAAATGGCTCGGGAAACAGCGGGCGGCGCTTGATCCCCTGATGATCATGCAGGCATGTGCGTGCCGCAGGAGATCAAATTCCGGCCGTACCGACCATGCCGGCAACGCTATTCAGGCAGAACGGAACAAGCGGAATCATGTTGACACTTAGGACCGCTTGGCCTATAGTGGCCCCGAAGATATACGCATCACACGAACAAATAGGCCATGCAAAACAAGGACTCCCTTGGGGGATCTTGAGCGGACAGGAAAACATATGGCGAAGTTGAAGCTGAAGACGCATTTGATCAATCGGGACTGGTGCAAGGGGTGCGGAATCTGCGTCCATTTTTGCCCCAAGAAGGTTTTGGAGTTGGATGACCAGGATAAGGTCGTGGCGGTGAGGCCGCAGGATTGCGTTTGCTGCAAGCTCTGCGAGCTGAGGTGCCCGGATTTGGCGATCGAGGTACAGACGGAGCAGGATTGATATGGGCGGCAAATTGACGTTTGTCCAGGGGAATGAGGCCTGTGTGGAGGCGGCGCTGTACGCCGGGCTGGATTTTTTTGCCGGTTATCCGATCACGCCCTCGACGGAGATCGCAGAGCTGATGTCGGTACGCCTGCCCCGGAAGGGCGGGATGTTCATGCAGATGGAGGATGAGATTGCCTCGATCTGTGCGATCATCGGGGCGTCCTTGACGGGTCGCAAGGTGCTGACGGCAACGAGCGGACCGGGTTTCTCGCTGATGCAGGAGGCCTTGGGATACGCAATCATGGCGGAGATCCCCTGCGTTATCGTCGATGTGCAGCGGGGAGGTCCCTCGACGGGGCTGCCGACGAAAGTTAGCCAGGGGGACGTGAACCAGGCCCGATGGGGGGTGCACGGGGACCATTCGATCATCGCCTTGACGGCGTCGAACCATCAGGACGTATTTGCGATCACGGTGGACGCCTTCAATTTTTCGGAGACGTACCGGACGCCGGTGATTCTGCTGTTCGACGAAGTGGTCGCTCACATGCGGGAAGGTTTGCGGATACCGGAGCCCGGGGAGATCCCGCTGGTGGAACGGCTGAAGACGTCGGTGCGGGAGGGGGTGGACTACCACCCCTATCTGCCCCGCGAGGACGGCCGTTTGCCGATGTCGGACTTCGGGGGGGTGCACCGCTACAACGTAACGGGCCTGTTCCACGACATGTGGGGATTCCCCTCGGAGAAGCCGGAGGTGGTTCACGAACTCTTGAGGCACCTGGTGGACAAGATCGAGAGCCATGTGGACGAGGTGACGCGCTACCGGGAGTATTTTGTCGAAGACGCGGAGATCCTGCTCGTTTCGTACGGATCAGCGGCGCGTTCGGCGCTGCACGTGGTGGCGGACCGTCGCAAGCACGGAGAGCGGATCGGGTTGCTGGAGCTGCAGACGCTGTGGCCGTTTCCCTCGGCCCTGGTGCGGGAAAAGACGAAAAACGCCCGTTACGTGGTCGTTGTGGAGATGAACATGGGTCAGGTCTTGCAGTCGGTCAGGGCGTCGGTGGAAAAGCCGGAGCGGGTCTTTTTATCCAATCGGGTGGACGGGGTCATGATTACGCCGGTGGACATCCGCAACATTCTGAGACTGATCCAGGGTAAAGGAGTCTGAGATGGCCGTGGGGAACTATATCCGGGAGAGGTTCTTTCCGCATATCTGGTGTCCGGGCTGTGGGCACGGCATCGTTTTGAACGGTCTGCTGCACGCAATCGAGAATATGGGATTGAAGAAGAACGACATCGTGATGGTGTCGGGGATCGGCTGTTCGTCGCGGATTGCGGGATACCTGGATTTTCATACGCTGCACACGATACACGGGCGGGCGCTGGCGTTTGCCGTCGGGGTAAAGATGAGCCGTCCGGAGCTGACGCTGCTGGTGCCGATGGGGGACGGCGACGCCCTTTCGATTGGGGGGAACCACTTCATCCATGCCTGCCGGCGGAACA
This sequence comes from Syntrophaceae bacterium CG2_30_58_14, assembly GCA_001873745.1. Lineage (GTDB taxonomy): Bacteria > Desulfobacterota > Syntrophia > Syntrophales > UBA5619 > UBA5619. The sequence goes on along the minus strand of MNZQ01000050.1, from coordinate 24,630 downwards.
TCGACATGACGGCAATCGTGATGAACAACCGAACTTACGGAATGACGGGCGGGCAGTATTCGCCGTTGTCGGGATACGGCACCCTGGCCACGACGGCCCCGTATACAAACATCGACCAGGCATTCGATGTGGTCAACATGGCGACGGCGGCAGGGGCCACCTTTGTGGCGCGCGCCACCGCCTATCACGTTCTGCAACTGGCCGACGTCCTGGAGGAGGCGATCCGTCACAGGGGATTTTCAGTCGTCGAGGTGATGTCGCCCTGTCCGACCTACTTCGGCAGAAAAAATAAGGAGGGGAGCGCCGTGGACATGATGGAGAAGTTGAAAACCACGACCACGCCTCTCGGTTCCAAGGCGAAACAGGAGAATCCGTCGCTGATCGAACGGGGGGTTTTCGTGAAGAAGGAGATGCCGGAATACTGTGCCAAGTATCAGAAGATCATTGAGCGGGCGATGAAGGGGAAGTGACCATGGAGCGATGCAGGATGGTGTTTTCCGGTTCAGGAGGCCAGGGGGTGATCACGGCGGCGATCATTCTGGCCGAGGCTGCCGTGTTGCATGAAAATCTTGTGGCCGTCCAGTCCCAGTCGTACGGTCCGGAGGCGCGAGGCGGCGCCACCCGCTCCGACGTGATCATCGCCGAGTCGCCGATCCACTTTCCGAAGGTTCTCCAGCCCAACGTACTGGTGTGCCTGACGCAACAGGCGTATGCAATTTACTTTTCCATCCTCCGTCCGGGCGGTCTTTTTATAACCGACAGCCATTACGTCAAGCTGGGCAAGAAGGTGGATGCGCGGCAGGTGGAACTGCCGATGTACGAGACGGTGATGGAGAAGATCGGCCGGCCGATCGTTTTCAACATCTGCATGCTCGGAGCCGTAATCGGATTGACAAAGCTGGTCAGGCCCGAGTCCATCATCAAGGTGCTCGAAACGCAGATCCCCAAAAGCTTCCTCGACATGAACCGGCAGGCCCTCGATCTCGGGCTGAAACTGACCGAAGGACTCGGCAACCAATGAAAATCCATGAGTATCAGGCAAAGCAGCTCCTAAGGGAATATGGGATCCCGGCGCCCCGCGGGAGGGCGGCCTCGACTCCGGACGAGGCGCGCGAGGCGGCCGAGGCGCTCCATGGGAAAACCGTCGTCAAGGCGCAGATCCACGCGGGCGGACGGGGTAAAGGCGGCGGCGTCAAACCGGCGGCGTCTCCGGATGAGGCCGTAGCGGCCGCCCGGGCGATCCTCGGAATGCAGCTCGTGACCCACCAGACAGGCCCGGAGGGGAAAAAGGTCCGCAAGGTCCTGGTGGAGGAGGCATCCGCCGTCCGGAAGGAACTCTACCTGAGCCTGGTGGTGGACCGTTCGCGGGGAAAGGAGTGCGTGGTGTTCATGGCCTCGGAGGCGGGCGGCATGGACATCGAGCAGGTGGCAGCGACGGCCCCGGAGAAGATCGTCCAATGCGCGGTCCATCCCGCCGTGGGGTTCAGTCCGTTCCAGGCGCGCAAGCTCTCCGCCTCGTTGGGGCTGGATGCGGAGCAACGCAAAGTGTTTGCGGAAATCGTCCGGAACCTGTACCGGCTGTTCCTGGAGAAGGACTGCTCGCTCGTCGAGATCAATCCGCTGGCGATTACGAAAGAGGGCCGGCTGCTGGCCCTCGACACGAAGATCAATTTCGACGATGACGGGCTGTACCGCCATCCCGAGATTCGGGAACTGCGGGACCCGGACGAGGAGGAGCCGTTGGAGGTCGCCGCCAAGAATGCCGCCGTGAACTACATCAAATTAGACGGAAACGTCGGCTGCATGGTCAACGGCGCGGGGCTGGCGATGACGACGATGGACATGATCCAGATGGCGGGAGGAGAGCCCGCGAACTTCCTCGACGTGGGGGGCGGCGCATCGGCGGAGCAGATCGAGAAGGCGTTTCGCATCCTGACCTCCGATCCGAACGTGAAGTGCATCCTCGTCAATATCTTCGGCGGGATCCTCCGTTGCGACCGCGTCTCCGCCGGGCTGATCCAGGCGGCAAAGAACATCGAGATGAGGCTGCCGATGGTGGTCCGGCTCCAGGGAACCAATGTGGAGGAGGGGCGGCGGATGCTGCAGGAATCGGGGCTCCGGTTCACCGTGGCCGACGGACTCTATGAGGCGGCAGAAAAGGCCGTAGCCCTGGTCGGGTTAGGATGAGAGTTAGGAGAAATTCCGATGGCCATATTGCTCAATGAACAATCGCGCGTCGTCGTCCAGGGGATCACGGGCTCGGAGGGGAGCTTTCATACCCGCGAGTCGGTGAGGCTGGGCACGAGGGTCGTGGCCGGCGTCACGCCCGGCAAGGGGGGGACGGCGCTGGACGGCATTCCCGTCTATGACCGCGTTGGCGCCGCCGTCGAAAGGCAGCAGGCCAATGTTTCGGGAATCTATACGCCGGCCGCGTTCACGCCGGATGCGATCTTCGAGGCGATCGAAGCGGGGATCGGTCTGATCGTCTGCATGACCGAGGGCGTTCCGGTCGCGGAGATGATCCGGGTCAAACAAGCTCTGAAGGGTTCGGGTGCGCGGATGATCGGCCCCAACTGTCCGGGAATCACGACCCCCGGCGCGGGAAAGGTCGGCTTCATGCCCAACTTCATCCACAAAAAGGGAAACGTCGGCGTCGTCTCGCGCAGCGGGACCCTCACCTACGAGATGATCTGGCAGTTGACCGGCCTGGGGATCGGCCAGTCCACCTCCGTCGGGATCGGCGGGGACCCGATCGTGGGGTCCGGCTTCATCGATATCCTGGAGCGGTTCGAGGCGGATCCGCAGACGGAGGCGATCGTGATGATCGGCGAGATCGGGGGTACGGCGGAGGAAGAGGCGGCCGAGTTCATCCGGGGGCAGGTGACCAAACCGGTGGTCTCGTTCATCGCCGGACGGACCGCCCCCCCGGGACGGCGGATGGGTCACGCCGGGGCGATCATCTCGGGTGGAAAAGGGACCGCTGAGGAGAAGTTCAAGGCCCTGGAGCGGGCCGGCGTCCTGGTGGAAAAGAATCCCGCCGAGATCGGCCGGCGCGTACAGGAGCTCTTGAAGGCAACTTGATGATCAGCGGGACGGGATTTCTCGCCCACGACAAGTTTGTCGAACCGCACCTGTCACGCCCCAGCTTCAGCTTGGCCGCTTACCGGATTTCAGATTCCGTTATTGCTCTTCAGGATCACCAGGGCATCCACGGCGACAGGACTGTTTCCCCTTACAATCAATGGGTTTACGTCTATCGCCTGAATTTCTTCATGCGCCATGCCGATCTTGCCCATGGCCATCAGGCATTGCACCAGGGAATCTAAATCCACCGCCTCCATACCGCGGACGGCGCCGAGAATCTTGTTCCCGCGGATCTCCATCAGCATCTCCATCGCATCCGATTCAACCAGAGGGGCCGGTCGAAATGTGACATCGCCCAGGACTTCCGTAAATATCCCTCCCAGACCGAACATGACGCAGGGACCGAACTGGGGATCGCGGACCATCCCCACGACCAGCTCCCGCCCGCCCTTCACCATCTCCTGAACGAGACAGTCCGCATCCTTCACGGGGGACGCTTCGCCGATCCGCTTGAAGGCGGCTTCGAGATCCGCCTCATTGCGCAGACCCACCGCCACCAGCCCGCTTTCGGTCTTGTGGCTCACCTCCGGAGAGCAGACCTTCAGCACCACCGGGTAGCCGATCTTGGCGGCGGCCTTTTTCACCTCATCCCAATCCCGCCCCAGAGCCCCCTTCGCCGTCGGAATCCCGTAAGCCATAAGCAGTCGGCTGCTCTCATATTCCGAAAGGGTCCGGCGGTTTTGCCCCATCGCCTCTTTCAACAGGTTCTCTATTTCTTTCATATCGCACCCTTTTTCGCGGCGTCGCGATCCATGTACCGGCGACACTGCTCCAAGATGGAAAGGACCTCGAACGGCTCCTCGATCATCGGGAAAGTCGGGACGCCCCTCGGTTCCAGAAACGCCTTGGCGGCCTCCATATGCTTTTTTTCCGCACTGAAGGTGACGTAGATCGGTTTTCCCGGATATTTCCGGGCGAGATCCACGACGAACTGGAGGTCGGGAACCCCGGTCTCATCCGTGATCATCAGAATCGGAACAACAGCGTCGATATGGGGATCCTTCAAAACCGCTTCCATCCCCTCCCGGTACGCGAATTCGATCCCATGTACAATGGCCGAAGGCCAGATGTCCACGGGATTGCGCATGCGGATGTACGGCGGACTGATCTCCTGCAGGCGGCTGCGGCTGGATTCCTCCAGGGCCGGTACTTCCAGATTCCAATACTTCTGGCACATGTCGGTCATGGCTACGAGCATGGCCCCCGAAGGCGCCAGATAACTCACGCGGTTTCCCCTTGGGAGCGGCATGGCGGACAGGGCCTTCGCCGCAAGGATCAGGTGGGAGTACTTATAAATTCGGGCAATGCCGGCCTGCTTCAACGCCCCGTCAATGATGCGATCATCGGAGGCCAGCGCGGCGGTGTGCGCCCCGGCGGCGTGCGAACCGCCCTCGGTGCTCCCGCCTTTCAGCATGATGATCGGCTTGCGCCGGGTGGTCTCCCGCGCGATCTCGAGAAAACGCCTCGGGCTTTTCAGGCTCTCCAGATAGACAAAAATGGACTCGGTCTCCGGGTCCGTTGCATAATATTCGAGGACATCGCTCTCATCGACATCGACCTTGTTGCCGATGCCGACGACGCGCGCCACGCCGTAGTGCTCCCCGGTGGCGATATAACGCATGGTGTGCGTGGCGAAGTTGCCCGTCTGGGCAATATAGGAGATATGACCCCGGGGGATCCGCCCCAATGGGAAAAAACTCGATGTAAAATGGAAGGGGGTGGAGGTCACCCCGGAGGTATTCGGCCCGATGACCCGGACGCCCGTCTCCTTCACAACCGCTTCGAGTTCCGCCTGCAGGAGCCGCCCCTCCTCGTCCACTTCGGAAAAGCCGCCGGCTGCCAGCACAATGGCTTTGATTCCCCTAAGTGCACATTCCCGGATCGCCTGGGGATTGAGTATTGCGGGAAGAATGATCACGGCAAGATCGATCCCAAGGGGAAGATCGCCGATGGAACAATAAACCTTCTTCCCCATGATCTCGCCGCCCTTGGGATTGACGAGGTAAAGTTCTCCCGAATAACCGTTGGCCGCGATATTCAGCAGGATATCATTGCCCGGTTTGTGGCGACCCGAGGTCGCTCCGATCACCGCAACGCTGCGGGGTTCAAAAAATGAATCCAGTTTCCGGATCATAGGGCCTCCTCTTCCCGTCATTTACTCATTTTCTCGTCAAGAACCTTGCGCTAACGGTCAGTCAGATCCAGAATCGCGAGTGACGATCTAACACGAGGCGCAACAGGTCTCAACAAATATTATTCCGCTCCTCCCTTTCATACCCGCACGGATCGCCCCTCCCGGGCGGAGGATGAAACACGCTTTAGATCGGCCGACGAGCGCATATCGGCCGCCAAGCGCAGGAGGTATGAAAAGCGGGAAAGATTTCCGCTTGACAAGGCAGGAATTCCCTGTTAGGAATGTCCCCGGCGCAAGCCATTGACGATCCCGTTGAACATCGGGAAGGGGATTTTGGCTTTTGTCCGGATCCTTTATCATTCATAGTTCTTGAAACCAGACAGGGGGGCGTATGTTCATCTGGCTTTTCCACCGCATCAGCGGCGTGACCCTGATCATTCTTTTCAGCATCAAGATCCTCACCAGTTTTTTCCTGTTTACGAAAGACAAGAAGCCCGACTGGGCGCTCAGCCTGCACCGACACCCCGTTCTGGATATCCTCATCCTGATCCTTTTCACCTTTCACAGCATGTATGGCCTCCGAACGGTTGCAATCGACCTCGGCTACCGGAAAGAGAAGCAGTTGTTCTGGATCGCGAACGTCGCCGCGGCCGTCATTTCCGTGGCGTTGGTTATTCTTTATTTCCGATTTTCATAGGGCGCGGGCATGCTTGATCACGATATTCTCATCGTCGGCGGCGGTTTGACGGGACTCAGGGCGGCCGTCGGCCTTTGCGGCCGGTTCAACGTGGGGTTGATCTCCAAAGTCTATCCCGTCCGCTCCCATTCGATCGCCGCGCAGGGGGGCATCAACGCCGCCCTGACCAACAACCCCGACAGCCGGGACGATTCCTGGGAGAAGCACACCTTCGACACCATCAAGGGGAGCGATTATCTGGCCGATCAGGACGCCGTGGAGATCATGTGCAAGGAGGCCATCAAGATCGTCTATGAAATGGAGCATTGGGGATGCCCCTTCAGCCGGTTTCCCGACGGCACGATCGCCCAGCGCCCCTTCGGCGGCGCCGGCTATCCCCGGACCTGCTATTCCTCCGACATCACCGGCCATGTGCTTCTCAACACCCTCTATGAAAGGGCCGTCGCGAAGGGGGTCAAGATCTATCCGGAGTGGTTTGTGACCGCCCTGTGCATCGAAGAGGGCCGGTGTCATGGCGTCGTGGCCCTGGATATCCGCACGGGTGAGCTCATTCCCGTGCGCGCCAAAGCTACGTTCTTCGGCACCGGCGGCTACGGGCGTGTTTACCAGCACTCCACCAACGCCCTGATCAACACGGGAAGCGGCATCGGGATGGCCTATAAAGCGGGCGCCCCGCTCAAGGACATGGAGTTCGTCCAGTTCCACCCCACCTGCCTCATCGGCACGAATATCCTGATGACGGAGGCCTGCCGGGGCGAGGGGGGTTATCTGTTCAACAACCAGGGGGAACGCTTCATGCAGCGCTATGTGCCCACGGCCATGGAGCTGGCGCCCCGCGATATCGTCTCCCGGTGCATCCAGACGGAGATCAACGAGGGTCGGGGATTCGAGCACCCCCTGGGCAAATATATCCAACTCGATCTGCGACACCTGGGGAGCGAGAAGATCATCGAGAGGCTACCCGGCATCCGGAATATCTGCATCGACTTTATCGGCATCGATCCGATTATCGAGCCGATTCCCATCATGCCCTGCCAGCACTACTCCATGGGCGGTATCGACGTCAACGAACGTTGCGCCTCCGATATCCGCGGCTTCTACGCCGGCGGAGAGTGCTCCTGCGTCAGCGTCCACGGTGGAAACCGTCTGGGCGGCAACTCCCTTCTGGAAACCATCGTCTTTGGAAAACTGGCGGCGCAGGCGATCGCCGAAGATCTGGCGGGCGGCGGCGCCCTGCCGGATGAGAAACCCCTCCTCAATCTGAAGGATGAGGTGGAACAGAAGCTCCGGCGGCTGGCGATCCCCGGCCGGGGAAAACCTTACCGGATCCAGGCCGAACTGGGCGCCGTCCTGGACGAGAAGGTGGGTATCTTCCGGATCCGAGGGGAGATGGAACAGGCATTGCAGAAAATCGCCGAGCTCAAGGAGGAATATCGGAATGTCGGCGTCTCCTCGACCGCCCGGTATATGAATTTCGAACTCATCAATGCGCTGGAACTGGAATACATGCTGGAAGTGGCCCATACGATAACCCTCGGGGCCCTCCTCAGGGAAGAGAGCCGCGGCGCCCACTTCCGGACGGATTTCAAAACCCGGAACGACGGCGACTGGCTGAAGCATACCATCGCCCGGATGGGTTCGGACGGCGGGCCTGTCATTTCCTTCAAGAAGGTGGTGATTACGCGGTATCAGCCGATGGAGAGAAAATATTGATCAAGGCCAACGCATATACATTCAAGATTCTCCGGTATGACGCAAAGGAACCGGGAAGCGGCCCCTGTTTTGCAACCTACCGGATCAAGGTCATCCCCGGTCTGACAATACTGGCGGTGCTGATCCGGATCCGCGACGAGATCGACGGGACGCTTGCCTTCCGCTGCTCCTGTCGCTCCGCCGTCTGCGGGTCCTGCGCGATGGTGATCAATGGCAAGATTGATCTTGCCTGCCGGACGCAGGTGGCCATCTTCGACACCGATACGATCATCCTGGAACCGCTGCCCAATTTCGAGGTGATCCGGGACCTGGTCGTCGATATGACGCCGTTCTGGAATATGTATGAGAAGGTCCAGCCCTATCTGATCCGGAATAGCCCCACTCCCGAAAAGGAGATTCCCCAAAGCGAGGAGGAGCGCAAGCGGATCGACCAGTACGTCAACTGCATGCTCTGCGCCTGCTGCTATGGCGCCTGCCCGGTGCTCGCGAGGGAACCGGATTATATTGGGCCGGCGGCGGCGGCCAAGTTAGAGCGGTTTGTCCTCGATTCCCGTGATGAACGACCCGCCGGCACGCTGGACGTCTTCAATGATGAGAAGGGGGTCTGGGCCTGCGACACGCTGTTCCGCTGCATCGACGCCTGCCCGAAAGACGTCCGACCCACCGACGGCATTGTCGGTCTGCGCAAAGCGATGGTGAAAAACCGTTTTCAGAAGAAGTTGGGGAAGACGAAAGATGAAGCTTAAATATTCCCTCATCACGAGGAGGACTTTTCTCAACACGCTTTTTGGCGGCTGGCTTGTCGCCTTCTTCTCCGGGACCTTTTTCGCCCTGATGAAATTCGCCTTCCCCACCTTGGGCAAAGAGCCCGATTTCGTTGTGCTGAACCGGAAGGATTTTACCGATCTGGCGAACAATTCGATCAAGCGCTTCCCCTGGGGCGGCACGGTGGGGTTCTATTTCAAAAAGGCCGACGGCGCCATCCTGGCGTTGAAGGGCGTCTGCACCCACATGGAATGCAACGTGGACTACAAGCCGGCGGAGAAACGCTTTTACTGCCCCTGTCATCAGGGATGGTTCGACGAGAACGGCAAGAATATCAAAGGGCCGCCGCCAAAACCACTCGAGATCTTCGTGATCACGGAAGAGGGAGACAAACTGATCATCGCCAAGAAGGGGGTCAAGGTTGAACTGCCCAAGGCTTAAAGAGTGGCTGGAAGAGCGCTACGACTTGGAAGGGATGAAAAGGCTGGCGAAGAGCAAGCTCATCCCGGAGCATCGGTACGACCTCTGGTACTATACCGGCGGGATCACGCTCTTTCTGTTTATCATCCAGTTTCTGACGGGGATGCTGCTGGCCTTCTACTATGTCCCCCATATCGATTTCGCCCACAAGAGCATCATTGAGATCGTCACCAAACTCAACATGGGCTGGTTCTTCCGGTCTCTCCATCACTGGGGGGCGCAGTTGACCATCGTCTTTCTGTTCATCCACCTCTTCGGCACGCTGCTGCTGAAGTCCTACCGCAAGCCCAGGGAATTGGTCTGGGTCACCGGATTCATCCTCCTGGGGATCTCAATCTTCTTCGGGCTGAGCGGCTATCTGCTCCTCTGGGATGAGCGCGCCTTTGCCGCCGTCCGGGTGGCGACGGGCGGCGCCGGGGCTTTTCCGTTCATCGGGGGATTCATCAAGGCCTTTCTCCGGGGGAGCATGGATGTGACCGGCGACACCCTGCTGCGCTTCTACGCCTTCCATGTGGCCATTCTGCCGATCCTCACCCTGGGCCTGATCGGGTTGCACATTCTGCTGGTGCAGCACCACGGGATGAGCGTGCCCCTTTCGCTGCAAGCGGAAAAACGACGGGAGATCCCCTTCTTCCCGAATGTCTTCTACAAGGATCTGGCGATCTGGCTGGTGATTACGGGCGTTCTGGTGACCTTGACGGTGTTCTTGCCGCCGGAGATCGGCGTGAAGGCCGATCCCCTCGCCCCGCCGCCGGAAAACGTCAAGCCCGAATGGTATTTCCTCTTCCTGATGGAGACGCTGAAGCTCTTTCCGGGTGTCATCCTGGGCATGAACGGGGAGACCATTGCGATCATGCTGGTCGCCGCCGCAATCCTCTTTTTCTTTCTCATCCCCTTTTTCGACCGGAAATCGGCGCTGGGCGAGAAGAGTCCGCTCTTCACCTGGATCGGCGTGATCTATCTTCTCTATTTTCTCACGATGACGGCGGTGGGTTTCTTAAGTTAAGGAGCGTCTATGCGAAAACTGAGCAGCGTCAAAGGGTTCCTGAGCCGGTTCTTCCCTGTGCGGCTTGTGCTGCCGATGGCGGCGCTCCTGCTCCTTTCGGGAATGGCGGCCGCCGCCCCTGCCCCACTGGCGGAAAAGATCGCCGTATTTCCCACGGCGCCCTTCTACATCTATATCGTGTATGAAAGCCTCGTCGTTTTCTGGCTCTTCATTATCGGTCTGCTCGTTATCATCCGCATGAAGCTCCGGGAAATTGAGCGGGTTCATGCGATGGGCGCGGACAAGGATGACCCGGGCGCTCCGCTGCTGCAGTAACCCCCCGCGAGCGCTGCCCGTCGCAGATTTTCGCTGACGCCTTTTGTTCCAGCGGCATGAATGGTCTGGCGGAGGGGTCTCTTCCACGCACACCGTGGGCGTAGTCTGTTTCTGTAACCGCATTCTGATCCATCAGCAGTCCATGGTCGTGCAAGCGCCCGGTCCCGTTGACGAGCAGAATGGGCAAACTTCCCGTGCAGTTTGTCCAATGGGATGACGCGTTGCACCGTGAAAACGATTCCAATGGGAGCAAGCGGATATGTTGACGAATAGAATTTCGACTTTTGTCAGCGGGGTGCGGGCAGCGGATATTCCCCAGGATGCGCTGGACAAGGCTCGCCTGGGAATGACCGATTTTATTGGGGTTGCCTTGGCAGGGTCGCGAGAAGAGTTGGGCAGGCTCATCCGGGAGTACGCCACCCGAATGGGCGGTGTGGCCGAGGCCAGTATCATTGCGGGCGATCGGAAAACGTCGCCCGAAATGGCCGCCCTGGTCAATGGGACGATCGGACACGCGCTGGATTACGATGACATGTCGGTCTCTCCGATCTCGCACCCGTCGGTATTCCTTGCCCCGGCCATTCTGGCGGTCGGCGAGAGCATCGGCGCGTCGGGTCTGGATGTCCTTGCGGCGTATGTCGTGGGGTATGAAGTTGCCGGTTGTGTGGCCGGGCCGATGTTTCAGAGTCACTATGTACAGGGATGGCACAGCACATCCACATTCGGGAGCCTGGGGGCGGCGGCGGCGGCGGCGTGGCTGTTGAAACTGAACGCCCGGCAGGTCAGGATGGCGATCGGGATTGCGGCATCGCTGGCATGCGGGTTGAGGCAGAACTTCGGCACCATGACCAAGCCGCTGCACGCGGGCAAAGCGGGTGCGAACGGGATTCAGGCCGCTTTTTTGGCCCGGGCGGGATTTACGGCCGATGCGGCCATTATCGAGGCGCCGCTGGGGTTTGCCAAGGTCATGGGGCACAGCGACGAGGTGGACTGGGCGAAGGTGGGGACCAACCTGGGCAAGACGTTTGTGATTGCCGGCCCGGTTGGTCTTGCAATCAAGCCGTATCCGTCGTGCGGCTTTACCCACACGGCCATAGACTGCGCGCTGGATCTCAAGCAACAAGGGGTCCAGGCCGAAGAGATTGTCGAGATCGAGTTGGGCACGAGCCCCTTTGACAAGCAGTTGCTCATTCATCATCGGCCCAAGACCGGATTGGAAGGCAAGTTCAGTCTGGAGTACTGTGTGGCCCGCGCTTTGGCTTCAGGAGGCGTCCGCCTGAACTCCTTTTCCGAGAAGGCCATGCGGGAGTCGGAAGTGCAGCGTTTGATCGAGGGCATGAAATGGGTAGAGAAGTACCCGCTGCCGGTCATGGGAACCCCGGAGGGGTTCGGCGCCAAGAGTGTGACCGTTACCATCAGGAACGGTAACAAATATCATGCGGAAGCCCGTGTCGCCAGGGGGATGCCGACGAATCCGCTGAGCCCCCGTGAATTCAATGCAAAGTATCGGGATTGCGCCTCCACGGTTTTGTCGGAGGAGGCCGTGGAGGAGTCGTTGTCGCTGCTGACCGGGATGCAGCGGACAGGAACGGTGACGGATATTATGGCGCGGATCTCCAAGAGTTAGCGGACACGGAAGATATGCAGCGAGGCGCGCGGTGAACGCGATATAGCCGCCGCCGAGAACTGTAGGGGAATTTCCTTGACAAACCTGAAAGTCCATCGTAGCGTATCGTGTCGGGAAAGTTGTCTCTTATCAAGAATGTTCCATTGAACTGCATTCAAAGGAGGGAAACAATGTTGAAGACAAGACCGGGTTACAAGTTTGCGGTATCCGTGGCGGCCCTTGCCGCCTTCTTCGCCTTTTCGGCGATCAACACAGCCTCGGCCGCCGAGCGCAAGTCGATCCGCTGGGCCACGGCCCAGGTGGGTTCTTACGGTTACAAGGTCGCGGCCCAGATGGTCGGCGTGTTAGAGCAGGCGCTCGGCGCTGAATACGCCGTCACGGTCAATCCGTACCCTTCGCCTACCGTTGGGATGAAGGCATTGATGAATGGGGAAGCGGAGATCACCTACACGGCCGACGTCGGGATTACCCAATTCATTAACAACGAGGGCGCCTTCAAGGATTACAAACCTACCAAGCCGACGATTGTGCATACCTGGTATGCGTACCCGATGGAGTCGTTTATGATGGTGATTGCCTCGAAGGCCGGCCAGTACAAGTCCTTGCGCGACTTCAGCGGCAAGCCGGTATTCTTCACCCCCGCCGGCTTCATGAACTGGCTGAATTTCACCCGCATCTTCAAGGCGCTCGGCTACCAGTTCAATCACGTCCAGATCGGCGTTGCGACCCAGGCTGACGCGCTTCAGGCCGGTAGCATCATTGGCGCTGTCGCTTACACGACCGCAGGCATTTCGCTCCCGTCCTACTGGCGCGAAACAGAGCTGCGCATTGACCTCAAGGTGATCAATCCGAGTCCGGATGAGGTCAAGAAGCTGAAGGCGGCTAACCTCTCTCCCCTGGAGATCGATCCGAAAAAGGTATTCAGCAAGGACGTGGGCGTGAAGACGATCCTGGGCGTTCCGCTCCTGTTCGGCTACAACGTGCGTGCGGATATGCCCGAGGATGTCGTCTATAAGATGCTGAATACGTTCTACAATAAGCGGGAAGAACTCGTCAAGGGCGATCCGGGCTTCGCCCCCCTGGCACGCGACTTCACCGGCTTGCAGGCAATGGGCATCAATGCCAATCCAACCCTTCCGGTGCATCCGGGGATGGCGAAATTCCTGAAAGAGAAGAAGGCCTGGAACGATAAGTGGATCATCAGCAAATGATCTCTCCAGGGGGAAGTTTGGGGTGAGGAACCTGCGGTGCGAAAGCGCCGGTCCTCACCCCGGCGCCTTTCACCGGGTGATGCAAGAATGATTTTGAAGGATAGCCAATAAACCTCACCTCTGCTGCATTTTTCCCCCCTCCCTTTCCCTCACCCTCTGCGAGGGGGAGGGAAAGGGAGGGGGGATTCTTCTTTGGTGCGGTTTGGGTTAAATGAGCGTCGTCATTTGTTGCGCAGATGATGCTGCCTGAAGGCAATAGAGGTTTTGGACCGAAAAGGGGGAAAACCATGCTGATTGACGGAATCAAGCGCTGCGCCAACCTCAAAAACCTGATCTTCGGCCTGTCGCTCCTTATGTTCGCCTGGCTGTGCTGGTACTTTTACACCGGTTCCGGCGGCCCGGGCGAAATCGTAGCGTACCTTCTGCCGGTCGCCCTGGCGCTGCAGATCCTGCTCATGCACCAGAAGGATTATATATACAAGCGACTGCCGCCGATCGCCAACCATATCCTTGTCGTTATCTATCTCGCCATCTGTGTTTTGGCATTCTACCATTTTATTATGGAGTACGATGAGATTTCGATCTGGCGGCAGGGTTCTTATACCCGGATGGACTTCATCGTGGGTTTGCTCATGTTCCTCCTGATGATGGAGCTGTCCCGGATCGTCCATAGAGAACTGTTTTATGTAAACCTGATCCTGGTTTTCTACACGCTGTGGGGCTATCTGAGCCCGATCGACTTCTTCTGGCATCCGGGGATCAGCTTTTACCGGGTGATCACCGCGAATACGGTCGAGCTCACGACCGGCATTTACGGGCTCTACTCCCAGATCGCCATGACCACGATCGGGGCTTTTTTACTTCTGGCGGCGGCCGCCAATGGCTTCGATGCCCAGGGAGCGATGGTCCAATTCATGCGGCGGATCGCCGGGAAGTCGCGGGCCACGATCCCTCAGACGGCCGTCCTCGCCTCGTCCGCAATCGGCATGATCAGCGGCAGCGGCGCGGCCAATGCCACGGTGGTCGGCGCCTTCACGATACCGCTGATGAAACGCTACGGCGTGCCGGGGGAGTTCGCCGGGGCGGTTGAGACTGCGGCTTCCATGGGAGGGCTCATCATGCCGCCGGTGATGGCGGTCGCCGGTTTCATCATGGCGGAATTCCTCGGCGTGCCTTACTGGAACGTGGTGATCCGCGGCTTCGCCCTCACCTTCATTTACTACTCCACGCTCTCCCTGTCGATTTATCTGCTGAGCGTGAGTCTGATGTCCCCCGATCCGATTGAAAAAGTAACCATGCCGGTCTACGACCAGATCAAGACGGTGATCTTCTTCCTGGGGGTCATCTATCTCACGATCCTGATGGGGGTATTTGGCCTGGGCGAACAGCTTTCGGGGCTCTATACCGGGGGTTTCATGTTCGCGCTCCTCATCCTGCTCTTTCTGTTCTTCAAGTACGTGTGGAAGGATCCGGCAGCGGACAAGGATTCACTCTTCGCGAATATCCGCATCATGATCGAGACCCATGCCGAGCTGACCTCCTATCTGACGCTGCTGCTGGCGACGCTGGGCATCATGATCTGCCTGTTCACCGTGACCGGCTTCATCAACCGAATGGGGGGCATTCTCCTGCACATCGGCGAGTGGCACGTCATCGCGCTCATCCTGATGGCCTATGCGTTCGGCTGGCTGGTCGGCGCCGGCCTGCCGCCGACGGCCACCTATATCGTCCTCGCGGTCATCATCGTGGACCCCCTGCGCAAGCTTGGCGTCGATATCTGGGTAGCGCATTTCTTTGCTTTTCTAATCGCCGTCTGGGGAGAGTTGTCCCCGCCGACCTCGCTCACGGCGGCGGTCTCGGCGCGGATCGCGGAGGCGTCATTCATGAGGACCATGTGGCAGGCGTTGAAACTGTGCCTGCCCATCACCCTCATGACTTTTGGCATCTTCACCCGCTCCAGCCTCGTGGTGAATCCGGGATGGATGATGATCTCCGATATGCTGCTCGTGGCGATCGCCTGCTGCGGCATCTCCTGCGCCATCTTCGGGCGGTTCGTCCGCAACTGGGGATCGGACGTGATGTGGCGCGCGGCACTGGCCCTTGCCTCCTTCGTGGTGATGTTCCACCCGGACGGCGCCGTGTCGCTGGCGATGGCCGTGATCGTACTGCCGGCGACGGTCTACGGCGTTGTACGCCACCGGCGGATCGCCCCGCCGAAAGGCGAACCGCAGTCGCAGCCCGCAAGTTAGCCGGTCTCCCAAGGCGCTGACTTGACGCGCTTAAAAAAAATGAAATTTCCCCTCCCCCGGGGGGAGAGGATTATTACTCCGGCAAGTAAACAGGTCAAAGGTTGTCATGCCGGACTTGATCCAGCATCCAGCCATTTCTGGATTTCCGCTTTCGCGGGAATGACGGCTTTGACATATATTGTTGCCGGAGTAATAAGGGGAGGAAGATTTTGGACTTTTTTACGGGTTCGTCAAACTTGCATGAGAGTGGGAATCGTAGGTAAGAGGTAACTTGAGATGATTGTTCATGATATGGTCATCGTCGGCGGGGGGCTGACGGGGTTGATGGCCGCTGTGCAGGCGCCGCCCGGGGCGGACGTGGCCATAATCAGCAAGGTTTACCCCACCCGCTCGCACAGCGGGGCGGCCCAGGGCGGCTTTAACGCCGCCATTGGGGAAGATGATTCCGTGGAAGACCACCTGTTCGACACGGTGAAGGGCGGCGACTATCTGGGGGATCAGGACGCCATCGAAGTGCTCTGTTCCGAGGGTCCGGATGTCATCCGGCAGTTGGAACAAATGGGCGTGCCCTGGTCCCGGACCCCAGACGGCCGCCCGGCCCAGCGTGCTCTGGGGGGCGCCGGCTTTCCCCGGGCCTGTTACGCCGCCGACATTTCCGGCCACGTGGTGCTCCACACGCTGTACGAACGCGCCCTAGCCGCCGGGGTGCGGATTTATCCCGAGTGGCGCCTGGTGGAACTGCTGGTGGAAGATGGCGCGCTGGCGGGACTGTTGGTTTATGACCTGGCGACAGGGCGATTGGAAGTCGTCCGCTGCCGGGTGGCGCTCCTGGCCACCGGCGGATACGGACGGATTTTTCGCAAGACTACCAACGCCCACGCCAACACCGGGGACGGGACCGCCATTGCCTATAGGGCAGGCGCGGTTCTTTCCGACATGGAGTTCGTCCAATTCCACCCTACCACGCTGTACGGCACCAACATCTTGATTTCCGAAGCGGCCCGGGGCGAGGGCGGTTATCTGTTCAACGCCGACGGAGAGCGGTTTATGGCCCGGTATGCCCCGCAGAAGATGGAACTGGCCCCACGGGACGTGGTATCCCGCTCGATTTTCCAGGAAATAAAAGAGGGGCGTGGGTTGGGTGACGGCTACGTGAATCTTGATCTCACCCACCTGGGCGCGGACAAAATAACCCGACAGCTCCCCCAGGTCAATGAACTGGCCCTTCTCTACGCCGCGGTGGACCCGACCCAAACACCCATCCCCATTGAGCCCGCCCAGCACTACAGCATGGGCGGCATCCGGGTCAACCTGGACTGCGAAACCAACATCCCCGGACTGCTGGCCGCCGGTGAAACCGCGAACGTCAGCGTCCACGGGGCAAACCGCCTGGGCGGCAACTCGCTCTTGGAAACGGTGGTTTTCGGCCGCCGGGCCGGCAAACATCTTGTGAAGGCGGCGGACCGTCCATCCCCGCCGCCGCGGTCTTCGCTGGAGCTGGCTCTGGCGCGCTGGCAGGCAATTTTTTGCACCGGCAAACCACCACAGCCGGGCGACGACTCGACCTCCGCCATACGCGACGCGATGAGCCGCACCATGACGGATAAAGTGGGCGTTTTCCGCACCGGCGAGGAACTGCGGGAGGCCGTGGAGGAAATCGCGGCGCTGCGACGCCGCTACCGGGCGCTGCGGGTTCCCCCCGGGGAACATCCCTTTAACTACGAGTTGATTGAACACCTGGAATTAGGCTGCCTGCTGGAACTGAGCGAGGTGACCGCCGGGGCGGCTTACCGACGCACCGAAAGTCGCGGCGCCCATTACCGGATGGATTATCCAAGGCGGGATGACGCCAACTGGCTGCACCACACGCTGGTTCGCAGGGGCGGCGACGGGCCGGTTTACGAGGCCGGTCCGGTCTCCATCACCCGATTCCAGCCCCAGAAAAGAGGATATTAACATGCGGCTCGCGTTAATCATCAATCGATTTGACCCGCAAACCGACAACCAACCGTACGACCGGGAATACACCGTGGATTGGGAGCAGCACGAAACCGTTCTGGATCTGTTGCTGAAAACGAGACGGGAGGACCCCTCCCTGGCCTTCCGGCGCTCTTGCCGAAGCAGCATCTGCGGCTCCTGCGCCATGGTCATCGCAGATCGTTCCCGGCTGGCCTGCCACACGCTGGTCCGGGAGGTGGCGGGCGACGGGGGCAGCTTGACCATCAAGCCGCTGCCCGGCTTCCGGCAGCTCAAGGACCTGGTGGTGGAGATGGATCCTTTCTTTGATGCGCTGAAACGGGTGCTGCCCTGGGTCATCATCGTACCGCAACATAACGGGCTTGTTTCACCGGAGGATTCGGAGAGAATTGAACCTCCGGCCACCTGCATCCTGTGCGGCGTATGCGACGCCGAGGTACGGCAAAGCGGCAGCGTTACCCCCGCCGCCCTGGTAAAAACCGTGCGGCTGGCGGTGGATCCCCGTGACGCCCTGGGGACCGAACGAATGAAAATCACCGGCCTTACGGAGGAGGGGCTGCAAACGTTCCGGGAACTGCTGGCCTCGGTCTGCCCCAAGGGAATCAAACTGCCCCCCGTGACCCTGGAATAAGCGGCGGGTGTTGAAACAGCGACAAGGGATACGAAACCGTCAAACCTGCTAACCACAACGAGACAACGAGGAGGAGCCATAACGAGGGACGGCAGCCAATGACAATAGAAAACCGGAAAGAGGCGGTCGGATTCATCGGGATCGGCAAGATGGGACTTCCGATGGCAAGCCGGATCGCCGCGCAGGGCTACCCGCTGCATGTTTATGACATCTCGGAAGCGGCGCTGAAGGCCATTTGCAGCCGGACGACCGCCCGGGCGCAGAAAACCCTGAAGGATCTCGGGAGAAACTGCGAGGTTGTCATCCTGATGCTCCCCGACAGCGAAGTCGTGAAACGGGTGCTGTTCGGCGAAAAAGAGGGTCTGGCCGCCCACCTCTCGCGAGGCTCGGTGGTGATCGACATGAGTTCGTCCAATCCGTCAGTGACGCGCGAGATCGGTCCGCAGTTGAAGGAGGCCGGCGTGGACTTCATCGATGCGCCGGTTTCCGGGGGGGTGAAGCGGGCCATCGATGGATCGCTCGCCATCATGGCCGGCGGCGACAGCGCCGTCATTGCCCGCGTGAAGCCGCTGCTGTCAACGATGGGGCAGACCCTCATCGAAACCGGCATGTTAGGCTCCGGGCATGCGATGAAGGCGCTCAACAACTATGTCTCGGCGGCGGGATTGCTTGCGGCCTGCGAGGCCCTGAAGGTGGGTTCCGACTTCGGCATCGCGCCGGACAAGATCATTGCGGTTCTGAACGCCTCGACCGGGAAGAACAACAGCACCGAGAACAAGCTGATGCAGTTCGTTGTTTCGAAGCGGTTCAATTCCGGGTTCAGCCTGGGGCTGATGCGCAAGGACATCAGCATCGCCGCCGACCTGGCGAAAAGCACGGGGTCCAGAACGCTGTTGGGCGAAGTTCTGCTCAAATCCTGGGCGGATGCCGAGGTGAAATTGGGCGGCGCGGCGGACCACACGGAGATCTTCCGGATTCTCGACCGGTAGGCGTACTTCTGTATTGCGATTGCCCCTCTTCGTAAAGGTCGCCGCCGTAAATATCGTTGACAACCGTTACCGGAAAATCCTGCACGACGATTCGCCGCAGGGCCTCTGCCCCCAAATCGTCATAGGCGACAACCTCAACCTTCCTGATGCAACTGGAGAGGAGGGCGCCCGCGCCGCCAATCGCGCCCAGATAAACGGCTTTATATTGTCTGATCGCTTCCTTCACCTCCCGGGAGCGCATCCCCTTGCCGATCATCCCTTTCAGCCCCTCGGCCATGAGCCTGGGGGAATAGGCGTCCATCCGGTAACTGGACGTTGGGCCGGCGGATCCGATGATTTTCCCCGGCCGTGCAGGAGTCGGCCCCATGAAATAGATCACCTGTCCCTTCAAATCAACGGGAAGCTTCTCCCCGGCTTCCAGGGTTTCGATCATCCGTTTATGGGCCGCATCCCGTCCGACGTACATCACCCCCGTCAGCAGCAGCCCGTCGCCCGCATGCAGCGTTTCGACGACATCCTCGGACAGAGGGAGTTGTACGCTTCTTGGAATCATCGAGATGGTTTTCATCGGGGGCTATGGTTTCCTCCTCTCTTTCTTCCTTCAGAGCGTTGCTTCCCTGTGTCGGACACTGTGACATTGAAGATTGACCGCCACCGGAAGAGCGGCGATGTGCGTGGGAAAGACCTCGACATGGACGGCCAGGGCGGTGATCCTCCCCCCGTAGCCCATCGCCCCGATCCCTAAATCATTGACGCGATTCAATATCGCGGCTTCCAGTTCGGCAATCTCGGAATCCGGGTGGGGATCGCCTACC
This sequence comes from Syntrophaceae bacterium CG2_30_58_14, assembly GCA_001873745.1. Classification (GTDB taxonomy): domain Bacteria; phylum Desulfobacterota; class Syntrophia; order Syntrophales; family UBA5619; genus UBA5619. Next base: position 4,877 of record MNZQ01000050.1, on the reverse strand, counting down.
CTGCGCAGCAGGGCCTGTTTGGCCAGCAGCATACATTTTTCCGCAGTCCCGCCGATTCCGACGCCGACGATCACCGGTGGACAGGGGTTGGCGCCGGCCTCATCGACGCACTTCACGACAAAATCAATCACCCCCTGCCGCCCTGCGGCCGGGGTCAACATCGCAAGGCGGCTCATGTTCTCGCTGCCAAACCCTTTGGAGAGCGCCGTAATCTTGAGCTTATCCCCCGGTACGATCGTCGTATGGATCACCGCCGGCGTATTGTCCCGGGTGTTCACCCTTGCCGAAAATGGTTTGACCACGACCGATTTGCGCAAGTATCCCTGTGCATACGCGCGACGCACACCCTCCTGAATCGCCTCGTAAAGATCGCCGCCGATCAGATGCAGATCCTGTCCCAGCTCCAGAAAGACGACAGCCATCCCCGTGTCCTGGCATAAGGGGATTTCATCCCGGTCCGCGGCTTCCGCGTTTTCCAGCAATTGGACAAGCACGTTGCGGGCCGCCGGGGACTCCTCTCTTTCATAGGCCTGCCTAAGGGCCGTGATCACGTCGTCCGCGAGGTGGTAACAGCCGTCCTGAAGAAGGGTGGAAACGGTTTCCGTCACCATTCTCGAAGCGATTTCTCGCATCCTGCCGCCTTTCCCTGGTTTACCGCTTCCCGGACAATTGCCCCGCCACCGACGCGGTGGACTTCGCGATGGCCTCCGGATCGCCCAGGTAGTAATGGTTCAGGGCGCGGAGGTGGTCGTCTAATTCATAGACGAGGGGGACCCCCGTCGGGATGTTCAGCTCCGTAATCACCTCATCGGGGATCTTGTCCAGATACTTCACCAGGGCCCGCATGCTGTTCCCGTGCGCCACGATGAGGACCCGTTTCCCCGCGCGGAGGTCCGGAACGATCGTCTCATGCCAGTAGGGAAGCACCCTCTCCAGTGTGATTTTGAGTGATTCGGTCCGTGGCAGTTCCTCCGCTTTTAGGCCCGCATATCGGGGATCCCGCCCCGGGAAACGTTCGTCCGCTTCGTCGAGAACCGGGGGCGGGGTGTCATAGCTCCGGCGCCAGATGTGGACCTGCTCCATCCCGTACTTTTCGGCCATCTCCCGCTTGTTCAGCCCCTGAAGGGCGCCGTAGTGACGCTCGTTCAGCCGCCAGGAGCGGTAGACGGGTATCCACATCAGATCCATCTCGTCGAGGGTGATCCAGAGGGTCCGGATCGCGCGCTTGAGGACCGACGTATGGGCCAGATCGAAGAAGTATCCCCCCTCCCGCAGGAGCCGCCCCGCCTGATGCGCCTCGCGGACCCCCTGTTCGGTCAGGTCCACATCGGTCCAGCCGGTGAAACGGTTCTCGAGATTCCAGGCGCTCTCCCCGTGACGCAGCATCACCAGACGGATCATCGCTCTTTTCCTCCTTTGAAAAACGAGTGCATTTTGAAGAAATCCGACACTGCCCGGACCAAAGGCGGCATAATTATGGCACACTCGAGCGCTTCCGACAAGGGGCTTTTTACCGCACAATATCAGCCAACAGGAATAAAATGGATAAGGGCAGCCCCATCCAAGCGGGACTGCCCTATATGCCTTCCGAACGGCGCCGAAACCCCGTGCACCCGGGATTGTGTGTCAGAAAGAAATGGCCACAATGCCGGTGTGCGCAGCCGTGGTCCTCAATGGCCGTACACCACACTCGGCAGCCACAAACCGATCGCCGGAAACATGTAGAGCATGAAGATCGCGATTACCTGGATCGCCATGAAGGGCATCATCCCCAGGAAGATCTGGTTCAGCGTCACGTGCGGCGGCGCCACCCCCTTCAGGTAGAATGCGGCCATCGCCACCGGCGGCGAGAGGAACGCCGTCTGGAGGTTCAGCGCCACCAGCAGGCCGAAGAAGAGCGGATCGATGTTGAAGTGCGTCAGGAGCGGGAGGAATATCGGCAGGAAGATGATGATGATCTCGGTCCACTCCAGCGGCCAGCCGAGGAGGAAGATGATGACCTGCGCCAGCAGCATGAACTGCACCGGCGACATGTTGAGCGACTGCACCCAGTTGTTGATGATCTCCTGACCGCCCAGGAGCGCGAACGCCCCGGCAAAGATGCCCGACCCGACGAAGAGCCAACAGACCATGGCCGAGGTCTTCGCGGTGAGGAAGACCGCCTCCTTGAGCATCGTCATGTTGAACCGTCCGTAGGCGATCGCCAGGAACAACCCCCCGAACGATCCCATCGCCGCCGCCTCGGTCGGCGTCGCGAGCCCCATGATGATGGAACCGAGCACCCCGAGGATCAAGAGCGCCAGCGGGAAGAACGACGTGAGGAGCATCTTGAAGATCTCGAGACGGACGAAGGTGAAGATCGCATAGAAAACGGCGAGTCCCGCGATGCAGATCCCGAGGGCGATCCAGTAGCCCATCGGGGCGGGCAGGCGCCCGGCAGGCGCCGGCGCTTCCGGTGTTGGCGCGGCCGCCTCAGCGGGCGCCTTCGGGCTTTCTGGCGCCGCTTCGGCGGCAACCGGGGCCTCATGTCCGAGTTCGGCAGGCGGCTCCTGCAGCCCACCCTCCGCCTCCGGCTCCTGCAGACCCTGTTCCAACGAAGCCTGGTTCTGTGCGTCGGCGTCCGTCTCGTCGGTCGCCATGCCCATCTCCTGCAGGCCGGTCGTATCCACGATCGTCGGCGCCGTTATCGAGAGATAAATCGATCCCATCAGCAGTGCGGCCGCCAGCGCCGGCAGGAGAGCAATGCCCAGATGACCGACCACCGTGCGCATCGGGACGTCGGCATTTCGCTTGCCCTTGATCGCGCCGATCAATCCCGCCATGACGTTGTTGCTCCCGGTCTCGGTGATGACCTCCGCGAATTTGGGAAGCGGCACGTACGCGTCTTCCGCGGAGAGGGGCGGCGCGATGCTGGGCTTGATCATCGAGTAACCGATGATATAGACAACGTAGAGCCCGGCCAGCATGAGGCCGGGGAAGAAGGCCCCGGCGTAGAGCTGCATGACCGAGACCCCGGCGGTAGCGCCGTAGAGGATCAGCAGGACCGACGGCGGGATGAGGATCCCGAGGGTGCCGCCCGCGGTCACGGCGCCCGCCGCGAGCCGGACGTTGTATCCCGCCTTGAGCATCGCCGGAAAGGCCAAGAGGCCCATCAGCGTCACCACCGCGCCGATGATCCCGGAAGCGGTGGCAAAAATTGCACAGGTGATGACCGTTGCCACGGCGAGCGATCCGGGGATGCGCGTCGTCGCCAGGTGCAGGCCCTTGAACAGGGCCTGGATCAGGTTGGCGCGCTCGACCAGATACCCCATGAAGACGAACAGCGGAACCGAGATCAGGACGTCGTTGTTCATGACCCAATAGGCGCGCGCGACCGCCAGGTCGAGCGTCTGCTGCACCGCCAGCGACGGGTTCACGCTGTAGTAGGCAAACCAGGCAAACATCGTCCCCAGGCCCATCAGGGTGAACGCCGTGGGAAAACCTAACATGATCGCCACAACGATCAGCGCGAGCATCAAAAGCCCCAGGTGACCGGTGGTGATCTTTGCCGCCGGCGGCATCAGGACGAAGAGGGCAATCACCACTGCAGCCATGATCGAGAGTCCGAACCAGGCTTCTTTTCTCATTTGTCGCTCCCTTTCTTGGCTGTCACGAACTCATCGAGTTTGGCGATATCCTCGTCCTTGACGTGCATCTGCTCCTTCAGTTTTTCGACGTCAACCTCCTCAACGTCCTCCTCGCGCGAGGGCCATTTCCCATCCTTCAGACAGCGGATGCAACGGATGATTTCGACGATGCCCTGCACCAGCAGGAACGCCCCGGCGACCGGGATGACGGTTTTGTACGGATAGACCGGCGGACCGCTGGAGGTGATGCCCGAGTGCTCCCAGATCGCCCAGGATTCGCCGGCATAGTTGTAGCCGGCCCAGCAGAGCGCGGTCACCCCGGGAAGGAAGAAGACAAAGTAGAGCGTCAGATCAAGGCCGGCCTGCAGCCTTGGCGGAAAGAAGCCGTAGAGGACATCGCCGCGGACGTGGCCGTTCTTCGCGAGCGTGTAGGCGCCCGCCATCATGAAGAGCGTCCCGTACATCATGATCATGCCGTCGAACGCCCAGTCGTGCGGCTTGTCGAGGGCGTAGCGCGAGAACACCTCCCACGTGATGAGCAGGGTGAGCGACACGATGAGCCAGGAAAAGATATGACCTACAAATGTGCTGATCTTGTCAATGGTAAGCAGCAATTTCTGCATATTCGAACCTCTACTAAAAATCAGCCACCCGGGCGGCGCCCGGATGGCTGATCAGTGATGCTTAAAAACCTATTACTTTTTCTTCGGTTCAGCCTTCGCGGGTTCAGCCTTCGCGGGTGCAGCCTTCGCGGGTGCAGCCTTCTTGGGTGCGGCCTTCTTGCCGAAGTAGTGGTTATAGGCCATGCGCGCGCCGACCACGGTGTCAAGCTTCCATTTCACCGTGCGCTCTGCGTATTTGCGCTGCGATTCGATGACCTCCTTGAACAGCGGGTTCTTGGCTGAATACTCCTCCATGACCTTGTCGAAGATGTCGAGTTCCTTCTGCAGCACCGAGTCCGGCGTCTTGTATATCTTGACCTTGTCCTTGGTCTGCAGTTCGATGTAGTCCTTGGAATAGCGGTCGATCGATTTCCACACCAGATCCGCCGACGCAGCCTCCACCGCGTTATCGATGTCCTCATCCCGGTTCGCAGTAACATGGATATCTATGCCGATGCGATGGCGTTATTCCGGGAGTCGGACATCCACTGGGTGGAGTGCAAACCGCCGAAAGAAGGAACCAAAAAAACCCTTCGCCTCAGGCCCAAGGCCATTTCCAAACGGGAGCAAAAGCGACAGGAAACACTCC
>MNZQ01000167.1 GCA_001873745.1 Syntrophaceae bacterium CG2_30_58_14 | reverse complement strand
AATGGTGTCAAAGAACGCTGCGTTCCCGTATCGACCCGATGAAGAAAGTGGCTAAGATGTTACGTAACCACCGGGGCCTTTTGCTTAACTGGTTTCGGGTCAAAGATCGAATTGCCCTGGGTGCCGTAGAGGGCTTTAACAATAAGGCAAAATTGACCACAAAAAAAGCCTATGGTTTCCGTAGCTACGAGGTGGTGAAAATCGCCTTATATCATACGCTTGGTGACCTACCCCAGCCAACGGTCACCCATAAATTTTGCTGAAGAGCCCAAAGTTGGTGTAGTCTGCTTCGGGCAGGCCCAGCAGAATTTCCTTCCACTCATCTGCCGATTCGAAAGCCACCCTTTCGTAAAACTCTCTGTGCAGGAAAAAATGGCCGAGTTCATGGGCAAAGGAGAAACGCATCCGGCTGGCGAATTTTTCATCCATGTAATGATCGTGATCGACGACGATCCCGGTCAAATCCGATCGGAGATAAGCTTCCATATCCGTCTGTTGCGCGAGGTTATGCTCCGGTTCAATATCGAGCTTCAATTTGAATTCGACGATCGCCTCGACATCGACGGGCAGCTTTCCTGCTGACCAATTCCGGTTACGGATGCCTTCCGCACAATCCCATATCTCTTCTCGCCTGATCCATTTGCACCTGAACTCGGCCTGCTTCAATGCCTAGTCCTCCTTTTTAATCAACGCTATGAGCCTATCCAGTTCCTCCGCTGTTGGTTTGTCACTCCTGACCGTCCTGAAAAACAAAGGCAACGCATTTACGATTCTTCTGTCCGCTGCGATGTCATCGGGGAGCATTTGCGCCCCGAGGCGGGCCAGATCCGTCATTGCCTGCCATTCCTCCGACCCTCGCTCGATGCCGATCACCTCTGCGATTCGTCCCAGCTTCTCTTCATCCTGGGGCGGAGAGAGAAGACCTCTCTCAATCTTGCTCCAGTTGCTGGCATCCCATTCGATTGCCTGGCAGAATTTTCTTAAAGTGATGTCTCTGGCGATTCTCCTCTCCTTGACAAATTCACCGAACATCGCTCCTCCCCCTTTCTCCTTTCGCCTCCTTTGCAAATTTGTTTCATCCTTTCTTCCTTTCGCTGTGGTTTATTCCTTACCACATGTGGTATGAATAATACCACAAAGGGGGTTTGTCAAGGCTTTTTCTCACTTTTTCCTTAAGAAATCATAGGCACTCAGAACCTCCACTCCTTCTTGATCCTCGCCAGGATCTCCTCTGCGGATGCCAGATCGGCATCCGGTTTGGGTTTGATGCTGATGCGCGCCTCCACGACCAGGTCACAGCCAACCAAGGCTTTGGCGAGATCGGGCATCTCTTCGGCCAGCGACTGCACCTCCTGAACGCTTAGTTTCGTCATATTGGTCATCCGCCGATCCTGAGGCGGGGGCGGAGGTGGGGGCGGCGCTTCCGCCTTGATGACAAGGGCGCAATGGAGATCCTCCTTCAATGACGTTAACGGCCCCTTGCCGGAGATCCGTGCAATGAATCCCTGCGCCAGCGCGGCATTGAGGCCCTCCAGGAAGAGCGCTTCCGGCCAGGGTTTTCCATACTTCGTCTTGATTTCCGCATACAGCTTTTCCACGCTGGTTTTGGGTTCATCCTCCGTAGACCAGGCATCGGGCAAGCAAGGCGGCAGGAAATCGATCCCGGCTAGGACTTGCGGCGGGCCGTAGAGGACTGCGTCCGGTGCCAGCTGAATCGCCGACGGCTTTTCCTTAAAGACGCTGTCATTGCCGTAGACGAGCCAAAGCGTTCCATTCACCACGGCAGCTGTCAGGGCCTGTTGAACGGTCTTGTAATCCACAGCAGGGATGGGGCGCGGTTCCGATGGATAGTCCGGATGCGTCTTTTCCATAAATACATGCTTACCGTCGAACCATGTGTAAAGTTCTGAAAGTTTGACGCCGTGATCATCCTCAGGCCAGAGCCCTGCCAGGGCTGCCGGCGTAACGGCGGATGGGTGTAAATTCGTCAGTTTCGCGCCGGCGGGGAGCCAGGCTTCGGAGATCTGTTCCCACTCGGCCGTATCGATCGCGCTATGCCAGTACCATTGTTCTGACCCGTCGGAGCGGCGGCAGCGAAGGGCAAGGATGCCTCGTTGCACGGCGTTCTCGACGGTGGCGAGCACCACCTTTCGACTCAACAGCTTCGGCAATCGCGCGTGTCGGCCGAAAGCGCCGTAGAGTTCGCCCACCCGGATGAAGGGGTCCGTCGGCGGCCATGCGGAATAGGGACCGCCGGGCATGAGTGCCTCGGGGTCCATCTTTTCCCGGAAGAGCCTCAACGGCTTCTCCATGAGCAGGGATGCGATCAGGGATTGGGCGCCGATGGTAAACTTGCGAGCGAGAATCGTTCCGTCCGAATGGAGAAAGATCACGATCTCGTAGGCGTTCTTCACGGCGGTCTGCGCCTCCTGCAGGGTTTCTTTTTCCCGCCTCTTGACGATTTCCTGCTGGTTCGTATCAAGTTCCTTGAAGCGGCTTGAGTTTTTGATTTCTCCCCAGGCCATCCAATCGGCAATGTTATGTTCTGCTGTGTGCAGACCCGTGACGCTTGGCGTCACCACCAGGACGATGTTCTGGTAGGTGCGGGGATGATCGGGAGACGCGGAGGTGCGGATGAAGTCGGCTGCTTTGGAAAGGGGGGTGTCGCCGGTGATGCCCGCAAACTCCGCGCCAAGGACCACAATCCGGAACTGGCCATCGTCCTCCACATCGGCTGGTGATAGGGGAAGCTTGTGGGGCTTGATCTGCTCCAGATCCGCGAAGAGCGGCGGGCATTTCGTCCGCGCCAGTTCGTCGAATTTCCCCTTCGCATTTTTCAGCGCCAGTCGCTTATAGGAATCATGGATCTGGTTCAGGTTTGGTTTCGGTCCCAGCCGCCAGTAGCGGGGCACGCCCGTTCCGGCCTCTGTGGCGTCGCATTCCTCCAGATACCACGAGGCCTTGTACCAGGAAGCGAGCCCTGCGTTCATCGCCGCGGGCATATCGCAGGTTGCCGCCAGAAGCCAGCGCAGTTCATATAGTTCCGCCTGCTCTCCGATGGGCTGCGAAAAGATAAACGATGCGATACAGGCCGCCTCGATCTCCCGTCCCGTCAGCGTCGGCGCATCGGCCTTCTGCGCCTCCCGTGCCTTGGGAAGTTCCGTTCGCAGGTTCTCCGGCCAGGGCGGTTGGCTCGTTCCGGTCACCGAATCCCTGGCTGCCGAGGCGATCTTGAGCAGCGACTCGCTCAGCCCTTCCTTATCCGGCGCGCTCAGAAAGACCTGCGGTCCGATGAGTGGGGATTCATCCCAGGGTTCCGCGTCGCGCAGGGCCATGGCAAAGGTCTGTAAAACGCCCCTTGTCCGTTGGAACTGATGGAGGTCCGTCCATTTACCGAAGAAGCGATCCAATAGATCCGGGTGAAAGGGGTAGGCCTTTTTCAAGCGCTCCTCGGATTCGGGCATCTTGGCGCGGATCGGCTCTACCGTCTTCATCCTCGGCCAGAAGGACAGGATATGCTTGTAGCGGTCCGTGATGCTTTCCGGGTATTTCTCAAACATCCGCCGCCGCAGGAGTTCGGCCAGATCGTCCTTCTCAACGGGCGACTGGATCGACGCCTGCCGCCCCAGACCGCCGTTGCAGGCATTAAGGACGGCCTCTCCCACGTCGTCCTTCTTCGATGGCTCAGAGGCCAGAAGGGAAACGACCAGGCAGGATTGCCCGGAGGATTCGACCGCCTGGGCCAGCCGCTGGAAGAAATTCTTCAGGCGGTCATACCAGAAGGTCCCCCGGTCCTTGCTTTCCCCCGTGGGGTCGGCGACGCGGCGTCGTGCGCCCACATGAGAAACTCGTCGACCATGATCAGCGCGCCCTGTCCGGTGGCCTCCACTTCGCGAAGGATTTCCGCCCAGAGTGTGTCCGCCGGCGGCGTGTCGAAGTCCGGCTCGGATTTATCCCGCTGGAGGATATCGATCCCTTTTTGTCCCAGAAGTTGCCAGGCAATGAGATTCCAGGGCATCCGGAAATGCTTGATCTCACCATCCGGCGACTTTGACTCGCCGCCCGCTTTCCAATCCACCTTGTCGAAGGAGACGGCCGCGATGCGCGCCGGGGGGGGATTTTTCAATTGGGCATCGTTGAGGATCATCCCTACGGAGGTCTCTTTTTTGGGGAGGGCCTCACCGAGGGTGGTCAGGTAGTAGAGGGTGGTCAGTGTGTGGGATTTCCCGCCGCCGAAGGTCTGGGAGACATTGACAACCGCCTCGCCCCCATTTTGCTTGGCCAACCGCCGCAGTACGACCCGGCAGAAATGTCTCAGGTTGTCCGTGGCATAGGTGGTGGAAAAGAACTGGACGGGATCGCAGTAGTAGGGCAGCTTCCCCGACCCGCCCAAAATGACCTGATGGAGATCGATCGCGAAATCGCTGGCCGTAAGCGTGCGGTTCCGAATTTCCGGCCGCAGTTGGCATATCTCTTTCCAGGGTAGAATGACAGAGGTCTTTTTCATCCTTTTTCCTCCCTTGCCGTGTCGTTATCTTCGAATAGAGAAGCCTCCATGATCTTGTTGCCGACTATCACCTGCCGTTTGTTCAATTTCAGATAGCTGGCCAGGGCTTCCACCAGTTGCTTTTCCGTGTCCTGCCGATCCCGGACGGCCAATTCCCTGATGGCCTGCAGCAGGGGGGGGAAGGCCAACTCGTCTTTCAGCCCCCATCTGTCAAAGGACTGCTGAACCTCGCCGGCCCGGTTCTTCTGAAAGAGATGCATCAGGCGCTGAAGCCGGTCGATGAGCGGTGCGGGCAACTTGGCGCGGGACTCTCCCAGATCCTCCTGCTGCACGCGCTCCTGCCATTTCAACAAGCGGTACTCATTGCCTTTGCTTGCCCCGGTTTCCTCTGCCCCCTCCATATCCTCGGTCCGCGGTCGTCCGCGCTTGGTTTGGCCGCCCTGTTCGATGATGTTCCAAAGCAGCTTGAGTTCCGTTTCCGATTTTCCACAGGCGTTGGCGTAGAGGATGCAGGCCCCCGCCGGCGCCGGGTCAAAACCGAAATAGGCCCGGTGGAGAAGGTAATACTGGGTCACGGGATCGATCGCGAGCCCTTCGCCGCGTCCCTGGGTTTCCTGCTGGATGTGGCGGAAGCCGGGCAATTCTCCCAGGGAAAACTGAAGCACGAGCTTATGGACCTCGACCAGAAATTCGGGGACGGTCACGTACCCACCTTCCGGTTTCTTGACGAAGGGGTGGGCGGTATAGGCCGTCAGCGCCGGACCCAGCGCGGCCCAGAGGAAATCCGGTCCCCGGATGCCGAGATCGAAGTAGTATTGGAGAATGTTTCGACCGCCGAGGGTTTCGCGGGGGGCGAACAGTTTTTCCCGCATGCAGTTGAGAACCTCTTCCTCCCAGCCCACTGGTGTGTTTTGCTTTCTTTTCCGGCAAACGATCCATACGGAGGAGGCAAGGGATGCTCTTTTAAAGATTCTTAACCCACTTGGCATTTCTGTCTGAATAGGCCAACTGGCTGTAACAGTGAAGCCGGCAGTTATCATGGCTGATACTAGCGCTTCCCATGCAGACACATCTTTATTGGCAAAAACGACAATGAAACGGCCACTATCTTCCAATGCTTCACAACATCTCTTGAACGCCGTTGTCATCCCTTCTTCATAGGCTTTTCTTGCCTTTACTTTATCGCCATGATGTCGCGATTCGTCCTCAATCAATTCACCGTCCTTGGTTGTATCATCCCATTTCGGCGCGGCGGCAGATTGATAATTAACGCTAAACTCTTCAGTTCGGTCGAAAATAATCCTTCTCTGCCATACATAGAAAAAATCCATCAGATCCGAGTACGGTATAGCGTCGTAATAGGGAGGATCCGTGAGGATCATATCGTAACGGATCTGCTTATTGGCTAGGCTGCTTTCACAGCGGACAATGGGCCTTTTATGGGCGTTGGCCGTAGCGTGAAGACATGATTGGAGAGCTTTGGATGCGAATTCGATTGCGCCGACATAGTAACGGTCGGATGAGGAAAGGGGGTTTGCCTCGCAAAAATCCCAGACGATCGGGAAAGCATATCGGGCGAAAAGGTTCTTCACTTCGCCTGCCTGCTGCTCCCATAGGCAGAAGGAACTCATGTAACAAACGAAGCGGCCAAATAGGATAACAAGGGCCGCTGCGAGGGCTTCAGAAATCTTTTCTTTATCGGCCATGGGTCCCTGCTTCAGCTCATCGATTGCCTTGCGTGAATGCTTTACAAAAACCCCCAAGGATAGCAGTTGCCGGGGTGTGAACATGTCCCGCCATTTTTTAAAACCGTAACGTGGAATCCGGAAGCCCAATGTTCCCACCGGCGGGAGTGGCTCATCCGGAATTCCCAAAGGGATCTCCGCGAAGACGGATTCCAGATCTTCGTTCTCCACCTCGGCAGCTTTGAGTTCTTGTTCTGTCGGGAGGCGGTAACGTTTGAAGGTTTTTTTACCTTTTGGGGCCGTTGCTTCGACGACAACGGCGGTCATCTGCGTTCCCAGAAGGCCCCTCTGTCCCTGGTTCCGAAGATCGTCCATCGTGAGGGCGACCATGCGTGGTCGGCCCGTGCAGGGGCTCCAGACGCCCGCCCGTGTCATCGTTCCCTTGTTGAGAAACTCCTGGAAATTGTCCGTCGTGACTTCCCACTCCTTCAGATGGGGATAAATTTCGTCTAGGTTTTTGGGGTTGGTGAAGAAGGCCTCATCGAGAAGCCGAAATTCGACACCGGACCGATCCTGTTTGGGAACGGGCAGGATGGCGGCGCGCCGCCCTTTTTTCTTGCACAGCCAGAAGGTCTTCAATAGGGGAATCCGTCCAAAGTGTCACCGCCGATGAAGTATGGACCCACCCAGCACCGATAAACGGACCCACCTGATCGTTACTTTATCTTTTTTCCACACCGGCTAAAGAGACCCATCAACTTTTATTACCCAGCGGCAAGAAAAGCTGCCATTGTTTTCTTAAAGTCAACCGACGGAGGAAACGATGGGAAAAAGGCATAAACACAAAAAGCGACCTTGCCGGGTCTGCGGCAAGTGGTATCCGCCGAATCCGCGTCTTTTTGATC
>MNZQ01000064.1:6854-8704 GCA_001873745.1 Syntrophaceae bacterium CG2_30_58_14 | reverse complement strand
TGCTCGGCAGCCGGGCGACCTCCGACGGCGAGCCGCTGCTGAACATTCTTTGCACCCGCATCGGGGAAGGGTGGCGCCTGATCCTCTTTCCCCGACTGAAGCTCCGGCCGGCAGCCTATTTCCTTGAAGGAGAGGAGAGACTCCTCGTCAGCCCCGGCGCCGTGGATATGGGCGGGATGATCATCACCTCGCGGGAGAAGGAGTTCCACGCGCTGACGCCGGACCTCGTCCGGGGGATCTTCCGGGAGGTCGCCTTCGACGACGCGGCGGTCGACGCCCTGCTTGACGCCATCTAATCCGTCGCCCGGCCGACGATGATCCCCGTCCGGGAGCGGCGCGCCCGGAGGTAGCGGTACAGCGTGATGTCGGACAAAACGACCTTTCCCGCCCTGCTCGATGCATGCAGCAGATGGAGCCCCCGGGGGCCGTGGACGGCGATCCCGGCGTGGCTCACGTCGATTCCGTCCGCGTCCGTTGCAACCGCGATGATGTCGCCGTTTTCGGTCCGCTTTTCCATTCCCGGCAAGTCGGCCTTCGGGATACAATGGAGCGTCCGCCGGGAACAGGCCGTCTCCACGATCCGCATCCGCCGGAAAGCGGCCGCGGCCCGGAGCGGCGGGTGCTCCTCCCGATGGTCGGTCAGTTCATGGAACGCCTTCCGGAACGGAATGCCGCCGAGGTCGCGCGTGATCTCCCGGATGACGCCTTTGCGACCGTTGTCCCGGAGCCAGTCGGTGAAGTAGTGGAGGCGGGAGGGGTAGCCGTCTCGGCGTCCGCCCCGATAGCGGATCTGCTCCAGGGCCGCTGTGTAGTCCCCAAAGGCGGTCTTTCCCGCCCGGATCAGACCCGCCAGGACGACGGCGTTCTCGACGAACGTGACGCAGTCGAAGGCGCGGAGATTGATGACGAGTTCCTCCGGTCCTTCCCGCTCCAGCGTTTCCGCTTCGTAGGGGGCGCCGAGAAAGTGGCGCCCGACCTCAACGATCAGGTCGCCGACCGATCTTGCGGAATCTCCGCGCTCCCGCGCCTTCTCTAACAACGCCTCGCAGATTTCACGGTCTTCCGGCAGAAAAATGACCCCCCTTTCTTCCAAGACACCCATTCTATTTTAACCGGAGCGCAGCCTTCATGATCGTGAAGACCTCCGTGTTGTGCAGCAGCCCGCCGATCTTCTCGGAACCCGGCCCGCTCCCGAACAGGAAGAGCGGCGAGGCGGTATGGGTCTGGCTGCCCCAGCCCACCCGCAGGTAGGGCCGAAGCACGAAGCCCAGCGAGTGCAGATAGTTGTAACCGTAGTTGTACGGATCCAGCTTCTTGATGGCGTCGTCGGCCACCGTCCGGGCTTCGTCGTCGGTCAGGTCGATGCCCAGGGATTGCTTGACGTCCTCCTTGATCATCTCCGGGGTTGGTTTCTTGCCCCACTTCCCGACCATCACCTCGAAGGAGGCCGTCGCCTTTTCAATGGCCTTCAAGTTGATGCCGATGTACTCCTTGCTCTCCTTGCTGTGACCGATCAGGGCCATACCGCCGGTCTCATGATCCGCCGTGACGATCAGCAGGGTGGCGGGGTTCTTATTGACGAAGTCCATGGCCACGCCCACCGCCTCGTCGAAGGCCAGGGTGTCGCGGATCGTGGCGGGGGCGTCATTGCGGTGCGCCGCATGGTCGATCCTGCCGCCTTCGATCATTGCGAAGAAGCCGCCCTTGTTTTTGGAGAGGATCTGCAGCGTCTTGCGGGCCATCTCGGCCAGGCTCGGTTCCTGGGTGGCGGCCCGGTCGATTTCGAAGCTCATGTTGCCCATATTGAAAAGACCGAGCAGCTTGCCGGTCGGGGCCGCCTTCAACTCCTC
>MNZQ01000064.1:0-6837 GCA_001873745.1 Syntrophaceae bacterium CG2_30_58_14 | reverse complement strand
CGCCACGGTGTAGCCCATTTTTTGCGCCTCTTCCAGAAGATTGCGGCCGTCCTTGCGCTTTCCGCCGGCGCTTTCGGGGAGGAAGAACTGCTTGCGTCCTCCCATGAGCACGTCCACGCCGAACTTCAACTCCTGGTCCGCAACCGATTCCTCGTTTGAACGGTGGGCCACATGCGCGGCAAAGGCGGCCGGGGTCGCATCCGTGATTCCGGAAGTGGTGACGAGCCCCGTCGCCAGCTTCTTTTCTTTGACCATCTCCATGATGGTCTTGATGGGGGTCTTGCCGTCTGCAGCCATGCTGAGGGCGCGGGCGGTCATGCGCTGTCCGGTGGCGATCTGGCCGGCGGCGGCGGCCGACTCGGTCACGATGGCGTCGGCCGTATCGTTCACGAGATAGGCGGTCCGCCCCTTCTTCATCAGTTCGGACATGCGCAGATCCCGGCTGAGGACCCGGTTGCTGTAGATCCAGGCCGCCCCGAACTGGCTCGGGCCCATCCCGTCGCCGATGAGAAGGATCACGTTTTTGGCCTGAATCCTGGTCTGCGCGGCCTGTCCGCAGAGCGGCAGGAACAGCACGGCGGCTGCGAACAACAGGGTGAACAGGCGGAACAATCGGTTCTTCATCTTTTCCTCCTTACGATGGTGGCCATGAAAGCCGGGTTGGATGGGACCTTGTGATGTAAAAAATCCTTTTTGCCGGGCACGGATTCCTTGGTTTGGCGGGTCAAGTATAGGAATGAGTCTCCGGGATGTCAAGACAATTTGACTACAGAATTTAATGGTTAAGTCCGTCATCCGGCGCCTCGGCGCTGTGGCGCCGCAAATAGCAGTGGAAATTTTCCGGGATGTCGGATAAGGGGAAAGGCAAAATCCACAAAGGAGGAACGGATGAACCCAGTCGGCGAACCTTATCGATTCCAAGGCGCCTCTCAGTACGTCCTCGACGACGAACTGGCCAAGATCGTGAATGTTTCCATAGCCCTGGAGATGCCGCTGCTGCTCAAGGGCGAGCCGGGCACTGGGAAGACCATGCTTGCCCACGCGATCGCGGAGAGCCTCGCGATGCCGCTCATCGCGCTGAACGTCAAGTCCAGCATGAAGCTCCTGGACGCCCTCTACCAGTACGACACCCTCACCCGCCTGAACGACAGCCGCTTCGGGGATTCCAAGCGGGAGGTAAGCAACATCGAGGAGTACATCCGGATGGGGAAGATCGGCCAGGCGTTCGTCTCCGACTGCCGGACCGTGCTTCTGATCGACGAGATCGACAAGGCGGACACCGATTTTCAGGACGACATGCTCGACGTCCTCGACCAGATGCAATTTGATATCATGGAGATCGACAAGACGATCACCGCCCGGAACCGCCCGGTGATCATCATCACCTCCAACGCGAAAAAGGACCTCTCCGACCCGTTTCTCGGCCGGTGCAACTTCCACCATATCGCCTTCCCCGATCCGGAGATGATGCGGATGATCCTGAACGTCCATTTCCCGGACCTCTCCGAGGGGCTGGCGAAGGCGTGCCTTCACGCCTTCTACCGTCTCCGGGAGTTCCGCGGGATCGAGAAGAAGCCGGCCACCCGTGAACTGATCAACTGGGTCCGCGCGCTCCGGGCCGATCCCGATTTCGACCTGAAAGCGGTCGAAAACGGCGAAATCCCCTACCTTGGGGTGCTCTTCAAGAAGAGCGTGGATATGAACCTCGCGATACAGCAGGCGGGACGACCCCGCAAATAGCAGGCTGTTGAAAAACGCCCGTCTGGATTATTTGGGGACAGATTTCAAATCTGTCCCCCCGGTTCCTTCGCCGTTCAACGTACCAGCAAGTACGTCTCACGGCTCAGGATTACGGGGGCCTTGCATCCGGGCATCCCGTATCTCGTACGGGACAAGCTTTTGAACAGCCTGATAGAGAGGCATGCCTTGTTCGTCCGATTTTTCTACATGCTCCGGGAAAAGGGGGTCCCCGTCACCCCGACCTCCTTTCTCCGCCTCCAGAAGGCCCTCGCCCTCGGCCTGATCGCTTCCGTGGACGACTTCTACACGGCGGCCCGTTCCATACTCGTCAAGAGCGAACGGTACTTCGACACCTACGATCAGGTCTTCGCCCACCATTTCAAGGGTGCGACGCTTGAGGAGATCACCGATGTCGAGCTGACCGACATTGCCAAAGCGCTGCTTGAAGAGTGGCTGAAACGGCCGAAGGAGATGGCGGAGGCCCTCGGTCTCGACGAAAAAAAGCTCGCCCAATATACGCCGGAGGAGCTGATCCGCTACTTCCTCGACCGGCTGAAGGAGCAGAAGGAGGCCCATCACGGCGGGAACCGCTGGATCGGCACGGGGGGGACCTCCCCCGTCGGCCATTCGGGCCGCCATCCCGGCGGGATGCGCGTGGGGGGCGCCTCCCGGAACAAGTCCGCGATCAAGGTGGCGATGGAGCGGCGCTACCGGGACTACAGCCAGGAGGGGCCCCTGACGGAGCTCCAGATGGGCGAGGCCCTGAAGAGGCTCCGGCGGATGATCCCGCACGGCCCAAGGGACGTCGTCAACGTGGACAAGACGATCGTCGAGACGATGCGGAACGGCGGCGAGATCTCGATCGTCTTCGACCGTCGCCTGGCCGACCGCCTCAAGGTGATCCTGATGATCGACAACGGCGGCTGGTCGATGGACCCTTACATCGAAATCGTCCAGACGCTGTTCAACTACGCCCGTTCCCAGTTCAAGGACCTCAAGATCTACTATTTCCACAACACGGTTTACAGCCGCGTCTGGCTGGATCCCCAGCGCCACCTCCGGCCGGAGGCCGTCGAGGAGTTCTCGCGCCGGGATCCCGATACCCGCCTCATCATCGTGGGGGACGCGGCGATGGCCCCGAGCGAGCTCCGATGGGCGAACGGCTCCCTCTACGTTGGCGAGCCGGAGGGCCGGAGCAGCGAAGATCGGCTGAAATTCCTCGCCCGGACCTTCCGCCATGCCGTCTGGCTGAACCCGCAGGCGGAGGCGAGTTGGAACTATACCTGGACCATCGAGGCGATCGGGAAGATCTTTCCGATGTTTGAACTGACGCTGGATGGGCTGGATAAGGCGGTTCAGCGCCTGATGAAGCGGCATTGAAGAAAAAACCTCAGATGAGAAGAAGGGCAAGCGCGGCCAGCAGGATCATCCCCTTCAGGGTTCCGGCGAGGCCGAAGATCGGGATGAGGGCGAGGCTCCCCAGGATAGCGCCGAGGCAGCCGCCGATGAGGTCCGCCGCGTAGAGGGGGCCGATGACCTTTTTCTGATCCCGGACGCCCCAGAGGCCGGCATAGGCAAAGAGGCCGCCGACCTGAAATCCGGTTGCGGCAAGGAGCGCCGCCGTCAGCAGAAGACCGCCGGCGGCCCCGCCGGTCACGGTCCCGATCGCGGCGAAATCGAGGAGGCCGAAGCCGGCAAGGAGGGCGACGCCCCACCCACGCACCCGCTTTTTCTTGACGCCTGTTCCCAGGATCAGATCCCGGAGGACCGGCGCCCCCAGGGCCAGGCCGGCCATGAATGCTGCGAGCAGGAGGCCGATATCCTGGTAGAGGACGCCCTCCTTCGCCTGGTAGGCGAGGATGAGGACCGCCTCGCTCACGATGCCGAGAAATCCGGCGACGGCCGCCAGGAGCCCCCTTCTCCAGGAGGGCTGCAGACGGCTTCCGAAGAACAGCAGCGGCAAACCGATCCCCAAAATCCACCCGATGGTTGTCCACCCATTTTCGGCGGCGCCGAAACCGGGCAGTTCCGCAAGCGCCAGCTTCGGGAAGAACCGCGCGAGCCACGACATCACTGCGAAAGGGTAGCAGACTGGTCGGATGTCGGTGTTCGCGGGAACGGCAGCCGCTTTCAGTCTCTTTTCCACGTCGGCGAAACGATCGTTCGTGAAGAGATAGCGGATGTAGGGCGGCGAGACGAGGCGGGTCTTGAGTCCCCGTTCCCGGAGGCGGTCGGTCAGGATTTCCGGCGACCGGGGGAGGGGGGCGGTGGAGGCGGTCATCACCGTCATGGCCCCCGGCAGAACCAGGATCTCCGGAAAGACGGAGGCAAGGGCGTGATAAACGCTCGCCGTCCGGCGGGTTGTCTGCGGCGTCCAGAGGTTCTCGGCGGTGGGGAGACGCAGCGCGACGATTCCGCCGGGGTGAAGGCGTGCGGCGCACTGGGCGAAAAATTCCCGCGTGTAGAAACGGTTCGTTTCTCCCGAGGAAGGCTCCGGCATGCCGACGAGGATCAAGTCCCAGGCAAAACCGCTCTTCTTCAGAAAACGCCGCGGATCGGCCCGGGTGAGGCGGACGGCGGGGTCCGTAAGCGACGCCCGGATCTCCGCGGGGAGATGGCGCCTAAGAAGGGCAATCGGTTCGAGATCGAGGACGACGGCGTCGATCCGCACCGGCTGGTGCCGGAGGAGTTCGCGAAGGGTTCCGTCCCATCCCCCGCCGAGGACGAGGATCCGCCGCGGCTCCGGGTGCTGGAGGGCCGTCAGGTGGGCGAAGAGTTCCGCCTCCGTTCCCCCGGTTTCGAAGGTGAGGGCGTCGTTCGTAAATACGGAGACCTGTCCGGCTAACGCCGTGGCGGTGATCCGTCCGTAGGGGGAATCCCGTGTCGCGAGGAGCCCCTGGTGGTTCCAGCCCGTCATCCGCCGGTCCAGGATAGGCGACTGATAGAGGATGGCGATCAGGATCGCAGTTAGAGCGACAGCGACAACACGGCCGCGCCGGCTTCTTTTCCCCGGGAAGAGGAAAAGGGCCGCGGCGACGGCAATCAGACCGCAGGCGACGGCGAGGGGGAGGTTCTGGACACCGTACCGGAGACAGAGCGTCGCCAACAGACCTCCGGCGAGGCCTCCCGCGCTTTCGATCCCGTAGGCGCTGGCGAGCGTCCGGCCCCGTTCCGCATGGAGACCGGCGGCCTCCCGGAACAGCAGGCCCGAGAGCAGGCCGGCGGGCAGCAGGGCGATCACCAGCGCCGCCATCTGCCGGGGAAAGGGGAGGTAGGCGCCGGGGACGCCGCCGAGGAGGAGGCGGCTCGCCCGGAGGAAGACGACGCCGAGCGGCAGGAAGAGGGCGAAGCACAGAAACAAAACCGCCGTCCGGCCGGCGGAGGGGCGACGGCCGCCGATCAACGCCCCGACAGCGGTCAGCAGCATCCAGACCCCCAAGGCGATGAGGTAGATCAGTTCGATTCCATAAAAGGCGACGTTCAGCTCCCGCAGCAGAACGATCTGCCCGAAGAGCGAGACGAGGCCTGTCAGGAACAGTGCGGCGACGTCGATCATTGGTGTTCCCTCGATATCCTTTGTGCCATGATCATCATCAAACACCTTATTTCATCTGTTTGTCGTTCACTCCTCTGTCCGCCATTGGTTTCCGGCCCTGACATCATCGATCAGGAAACGTACGCCCTGGTTATCCGACGGATTCAGCCAGAGCATCCGCTCGAAGACAAGCGCCGCCTCGGCAAACCGTTTCAGCCGCCAAAGA
The DNA here is from genome assembly GCA_001873745.1 of Syntrophaceae bacterium CG2_30_58_14. Lineage (GTDB taxonomy): Bacteria > Desulfobacterota > Syntrophia > Syntrophales > UBA5619 > UBA5619. Next base: position 1,336 of record MNZQ01000064.1, on the reverse strand, counting down.
GACAACCCGTAGCCCTGCAGGCACCGCAGAAAAGGACGATTGTCCACGTGGCCCCACGGGAGCGTGCCGTCAAATCCAGCAGGGAGTGACAGTTCGCCGATGTGCAGGCCGACTTCGTAATGCCGGATGGCCTTCTGGGGATGGCTATCGAAAACAAAATGGCCGAGGTGCGCATGGGCATCGAGACAACGCAGGTCGGATTCGCAAAGTTCCATGAGCACTTTCATCGCTTCATGGCGGTTACCCGCGTCTTTGAGATCGACCGCATCGAGGATGGGATCAGACAGTTCTTCGGGATCGGCCCCAGGCAGCACCTGTTCCATTTCGAAGGCCAAGCGCTCTCCGCGGGCAATGATCGGTTTGGCCCATTCCTCGATCGGTTCATCCTTTTCACCCCAGTATTCCTTTTCAGGGTTCCACGTGCCCATGGCTTGAAGTTTCAGGGGCACGAGGCCAAGGGCGCTTACGTCCAGCCGGGAGGATACGATCTCTCCGGAGAGATACGGGTTGTTTGCGTAGCGCCACTGCTTGCGGGGGGCGACTGTGATGATTTCGCCGGGCGCCACGTCCCACAGGCCGCCGCTGCGCAGGGTGAGAACCCGGTCGCTCCCCAATATGCGGCAGCGAACAACGCTCTCTTTGACCGCAAGGGCGATGAGTTCCACGGGGCTGCTCAGGTCAAGGTCATCATCCGTGGCCTTGTGCCGACGCTTGCGGCGCGCGGGGACCTGCGCCTCGCCGGGGTAGGGATCGAGACCGAGCCACCGTCGGTAGGCCGCTACATACCGGGCGCCGACCGACCCTTCTGGAAAAATCACCTCGGAGGCCGCAACGACGTACACCGAACCGTCCTCACGACGGCACTTCGCCGTCAGCCCGCGCCGTGTGTTGCCGCCATAGTCGATCTCGACGACGGAGACCGGTTCGCCGATCACAAACCCGTCGGCCGGGAGGGTGACATCGTCCTCGATAACCTGCCGAAAAGCCCAGAGCTGCTCGTCGTCGTCATAGGCATCGGTGGTGATTTCCTTGATGATCTTATCCAGAGCGGCAAGATCCCTGTCAATGCTGTTCTTCCTATCCATAGAAATACTCTCCTTGATCAATGTTCGCCTTTGTCGAGAATCCACTTCCTATTTCAGGGCCAGCTTGGCTTTTTCACCCGTTGCCGCCGCTGTCTGAGCTACTACCTGTATGTGCTACCAAGAAACCAGAAAAATTGAACTGATTAAGGGTAACACTTTCTCCGAAAAATGGGAAGGAGGAAGTGATATGGAAAAGGGTCACCATTTTAATCAAGAGCAGAAGTTGGTTATTTTGGAAAGCGCGGAACAGG
>MNZQ01000120.1 GCA_001873745.1 Syntrophaceae bacterium CG2_30_58_14 | reverse complement strand
CAACACGATGCCCGACCTTGTCGTTCGACCCGCCGATGCGGACGAAATAGCCGCGCTGTTAAAACTGGCCTTTGCCGGCAATATCCCGGTCACGCCGCGGGCCGGCGCTTCGACGGCGTATTTCAATGCGGTCCCGATTCAAGGCGGCATCGTGATGGACCTTAACCTCCTCAAAGGGGTGGAGGTTCTTGATGAAGCCGGGATGACGGTCACCGCGATGGCGGGAACGACCTGGGGTGAACTGGATGCATATCTGAATACCCGGGGGTTCGCATTGAAATCCTTCCCCAGCAGCGCCCCGGCGGCCACCGTCGGCGGCTGGTTCTGCACGATGGGTTACGGCATCGGCAGCATCAAATACGGGAGTCTGCTTTCCCAGGTGAAGGCGGCTGAAGTGGTCCTCCCGACCGGCGAGATCCGCCGGCTTACCCGAGAAACGGAACCACCGCTGGCTTGGTTTGCGGCTTCCGAGGGAACCCTGGGCGTCATCACCCAGATGGAGCTGGAAATTCGCAAATTAAGCCCCATGAAACATTTCCTGATTGCGTTCCCTGATGCCGGGAAAATGGGTCGCGCGTTGGAGGCCATCATTCATGCCTCGGTCATACCCTATAATGTACATTTTGCGGATGATCGGTGCGCATTGGCCATGAAGTCTCTGGGGTTTTCCCCGGCTGATGTAGCGCCGGCCCATACGCTGGGAATCGATTATGAAGGAAGTGAAGAAAATTTAAGGCAAGCTGACGATATCATTACTGCTCTAACGGCGGCTGATCCGGCGGCGCATCTATTTTCGGCGGAAACCGCTGAACGGGAATGGGCAGAAAAATTCAACGCCCTGCGCTTGAAAAGAGGCGGGCCGTCTGTATTGGGGGCAGAGATCTGGCTTCCCGTAAAAGCGTTGCCCGATTACCTGGCGGACATTCAAAAAATGGTGGACCGTTATGGCGCCGATTTCATCTCCTACGGTCATGTGGTCACACCCGATCGGGCCACCGTGATGACGATGTTCTATACGGATGAAACCAGAACCATCGCCTATATTCTTGATCTCAGCCTGGTCAAGAAAATACACGATGTGGGACGCTGTCACGGGGGGTGGCCGTACGGGGTGGGGTTGTGGAATACCCCCTACCTCGGTCGCATGTTTACGCCTCCGCAACTGGCCGAACGGAAACGGAGGAAACGGGAGCTGGACGGCCGGGGAATCATGAATCCCGGCAAAGGGCGCCGCCCGCCGTTCATGTTGAATCCGTTCCCTTTTGAAGTGGGAATGGATCTCCTGGCGATGGCGAGACGGGCTACGGGGAAAAGCCGCAGATGAGTGAAAAACCGACCAAGCTATTCACTACCTTGGAAAAAGAGGCCCTGATCTGCGGCCGCTGCGGCTATTGCCGGAGCGCCTGCCCGGTTTATCAAGTGGTGGGCTGGGAGTCGGCGGCCCCGCGGGGCAAGATTGCCGTGGTCAAAGAGCTCTTTGCCAAAGGAGACAGGGCCGCGTTCAGTGATGAGTTTGTACGCCGGGTGGCGCAATGCACGCTGTGCGGGGCGTGTTCCGACGACTGTTCCACCTCCATCGATACCCGGAGAATGTGGCTGGAATTGCGCAAGCGCATCGTCGAGATGGGAAAAGAACCGGACGCTTACAGGGCCATGCGGGATAACCTGCTTACCAATAAGAATATTTCAACCTTTCCGAACGATGAGCGGCTGGAATGGGCCCAGGATCTGGATGACCCCGATGCACCGGCGCCGCGGGCGGGTGCGGAGGTCGGTTATTTCGTAGGTTGCGTTTCCTCCTTCTTTCCCCAGGCCGCCCAGATTCCTCTGGCCATCGCCGAGATATTTACGCGGTCCGGGGTTGATTTTACCACGCTGGGCGGAGATGAATGGTGCTGCGGTTTTCCGCTGATAAGCACCGGATTCGCAGATGATTCAAAGAAATTCATCCGGCACAATGTTGACAAAATCAAGGAACTGGATATCCATACCCTGGTCACCGGTTGCGCCTCCTGTTACCACGTCTGGAAATATGATAGCAAAAGTGCGTTACAGGGCTATGACTTAGAGATATTGCATGCCACCGAGTACCTTGCCCACCTGATCCAGGAGGGACGCATCCCGATGAATAGGCTCGATGAGACGGCAACCTATCACGACCCGTGCGACCTGGGCCGCAACAGCGGCGTATATGACGCCCCAAGGGAAATCATCAGCGGCGTTCCGGGAGTCCGTTTTGTAGAACTTCAGCACCACCGCGAACATGCGCTGTGCTGCGGCGGCGGCGGAAACCTGCAGAGCGCAGACGCCGGTTTGGCGGCGGGAATCGCCCGCCTCAGAACTGAGGAAATCGGGGCCGCCGGGGCGACAATCGTGGTCTCGGCCTGTCAACAATGCGAACAGATGCTGACCACCGCCATCCGCGAGGCCAAACTGCCGGTCAGGGTCATGGATGTCAGTCAATTCATTTTGGAAGCGATGGGGTAGCCGGCTGCCCGCCGGATCATCGACAGGACATTTGATGAAACAGGCGTGCTCGTCATTCCGGCGCGGGGTGGAAGGGCGGCTTTTGACCTGATCGGCGGGGCAACCGGATTTCCAAAGAGGGTGCGGAAGTGGATTTGTATGACCTGGGGCCGGTGGGGTGGGTGGAATCCCAGAGCATTTATCATGCTCTGGCCCTGCTGGGCCGGGAAGGGTTGATACTCTGTTACCCGACAACGCCCTATATCTGCCTGGGATTGCACGACGACCTGGATTATGAAATTGACCGGCAATACTGCCGGGAACGAGGCATTCCGCTGTTGCGACGGGAGACGGGAGGGGGGGTCGTTTACTTAGACAACCGCCAGTTGTTTTTTCAACTGGTCTTGAGGCAGGATAATCCGTTGGTCCCGTTGCGGAGGCATCGCTTTTATGAAAAGTTCCTGCAACCCGCCCTTTCCGTATACCGGGATTTGGGAATGGCGGCAGAATTGAAGCCGCCCGCCGATATCGCCGCCGACGGAAGGAAATCTTCGGGGAATGGGTCGGGGGACATCGGGCGCTGCGTGGCGTATGTGGGAAACATCCTGCTGGACTTTGATTTCGTGACGATGAGCCGGGCGCTCAAGGCTCCCGATGAGACCTATCGCCGCCATTTGTACCGGATCATGCGGGCCAATCTCATCACGCTGACGGATTGTCTCGCGTATCCGGCGGAGTATTCCCGTCTAACGACCGGCCTGATTGCCGGTTTTCAAAGGCAACTGGGCGATCTCACCCCGCGCGAGCCGGATGCGGAGTTGCGGGAAACCGCCCGACGGGTTGGTGAACGGCTCACTTCCGGGGAATGGTTGGACCTGCCCGGACGCAGGCCGGCCGGTCGCAAGGTGAAGATAGCCGAGGGGTTATATCTTCTGGCGCAGGAGTCCGTCGGGCGTGGCCGCAAATTGACGCTCGTCAGAGATGGCGTTGCAGAAGAAGTGATGGCCGGCGATGATGAAATGGAGCTGGCTTTGCCCTTCAGGGCATGAAATTCAATAAGGGGAGCAAGAGGATGCAGAGGGAGAAAAGGGCGATCCCCGATGATCTTTTCTATGACCGCAATGATTTCTGGATAAAGGTTGCCGAAGAGGCCGTGATCGGGTTGACCGATTATGGGCAGGGCAACATCGGCGACATCCTTTACCTGGAGCTTGTCCCCGCCGGTACGGTCGTCCGGCGAGGCGAGAGGTGTGGTTCCATCGAGTCGGGCAAATGGGTGGGCAGCCTCCTGGCGCCCGTCTCGGGAATGATCGTGGAAACCAACCGTGACGCGGAAGCCGACCCGCATATGGTGAATGCCGATCCCTTTGGCCGGGGATGGTTGTACCGGATCGAACCGGCCGACCGAAACGAGATCGGCCTACTGATGGATTCCGGCGCCTATCAAGCCTGGATTGAGGAGCGAATCTGTCTGGAAGAGAAGAACTCGCAAGGATGGATCGATTAATGGATTGGCGTCTCGTTGTCGATGATGGCGTAACCGCCTCTTTCGGGTTGGCGGCAGACGAAGCGCTGGCGGCGCGTGTCGGCGCGGGCGCTTCCCTGCCAACCTTGCGGTTATACACTTATCAATCGCATTGTGCGCTCATCGGTCGTTTTCAAACTGTCGAGAACGAAGTGCGCGCTGATTATTGCAAGGCAAACAACATCCCCATCAATCGTCGTCCCACTGGCGGCGGTGCGATCATCATGGGAGCAGATCAATTGGGCGTGGCGCTCACCATGCCAGGACGAGGCGAAGATACCTACAGTCACGCGCGCGAACTCATGGGCCTGTTTTCCGAAGGTCTCGTGCGCGGGTTGAATACGCTCGGCGTTGAGGCGCGCTTCCGCCGTAAAAACGATATTGAAGTGAACGGTAAAAAACTTGTCGGAATGGGCGTGTATCGCGCCCCAAGCGGCGGCTTGTTATTCCATGCAAGCATGCTCGTGGATTTGGACATCGCGTTGATGTTGAGAGTGCTCAACACGCCATTCGAGAAATTATCCGACAAAGAGATGGATACTGTCGCGGGTCGCATTACGACAGTTAGAAGAGAAACCGAGAGTCCCATCACTCTTGATGAAATGCGGCTCGTGATTGCGGATGGGTTTGGGTCTGCTTTTGATGTGAATCTCATTTCGTCTGATTTCACCGCCGAAGAACGCGCAGAGATTGCAAAATTGGAACAGGAAAAATATCTGCGCGAAGACTGGGTTTATCAAACGACTGCGGTGCCTGATCGCAACGGTTCTGCAAAAATAAAAACTCCTGCGGGCTTGATTGATGTCCGTGTGACGATGGCAGGATCAATCATCAAAGCCGTTTTTATCGGCGGTGATTTTTTTGCTTCTGAAAATGCGGTTGCGGATTTGGAAGCGTCGTTACGATGGCACACGAGTCAACCAGAAAAAGTCGCGGTCGCGATTGAAAAAATCTTTCAGGGTAGAAGTGCTGAATTTAACGGTATCCAGTCAAAGTTCCTGATTGAAGCGGTGCAGAAGGCGATTGCCCGCGCGCGCGCGGCAGAGAATCCAATGCGCGCAGAGCCGTACGGCTGTTATGTCAATCCTGGAGGGCCGTATGTCTGAGTTAATCCAAATCGCCGAGTCGGTCAATTTAACGACGGAATGTCTTGAAATCCACCGTGCGAACTTTGAGACGGATGATTTCCATCATGCGCTTCAACTGGCAATCTCCGCCCCCGGTCCCGGCGAAGCAAATGGAAGCGAAGGCGATGCAATCCGATAGGGAAAGTCCGCAATTTGTCCAGACCAGTCTTGCCGGGGCGATATCTCTGGGCCTGGAACCGGGCCGGTTCATGCCTAAAGTCAGGTGTACCTGCCTCAATCTGCTGTTAACGTATGCCGGGGGGTGCCGGGCCTCATGCAGTTATTGCGGACTGGCTCATAACCGCCAGACGGACAAATCCAACACCTTTATCCGGGTCAGATGGCCGACTTATCCGCTGGAGGAAATCTCAGAGCGGGTAAGGGGCGGCAGCCATCCCTTCAAACGGGTGTGCGTATCCATGATTACCCGTGACCATGCCGTGGAGGATGCCTGCACCATCATCCGCCAGGTGCGAAAGAGCGCCGGCCTGCCGGTCAGCGGGTTGCTGGCGCCGACCGTGATGGAGGGCAGGAACGATCTGGAAAAAATCCGGTCGGCGGGTGCCGACCGGGTGGGCATTGCCGTAGATGCGGCAACGGAGGGATTGTTTGCCCGCCACCGGGGGGCGGGGGTCGGCGGCCCGCACCGTTGGGATCTTTTCTGGGCTTATTTGGAAAAGTCTGTCGAGGTGTTCGGACTTTACAATGCGGGGGTCCATCTGATCGCGGGCCTGGGTGAGACCGAAGAGCAGTTGGTCCATGCGATCTCCAGGGCCTACCGCATCGGCGCGCTGACCCATCTGTTTTCCTTTTTCCCCGAAGGGGGAAGCCTGTTGCAGAACCATCCGCAGCCGCCGCTGGGAACGTACCGCCGGATACAACTGGCCCGTTACCTCATCAATGAAGGCATCGCCGATAGCGACCGGATCCGTTATTCGCCGGCTGGGCAGATCATTGATTTCGGGCTGGACATTGAACCGTTCATCCGCACCGGGGAGGCTTTTATGACCTCGGGTTGCCCGGACCGAGAGGGTCAAGTGGCCTGCAACCGTCCTTTCGGCAACGAGCGGGCCAGCGAACCGATGCGCAACTACCCCTACCGGCCCGGCCCGGAGGATATCGAAAGGATTCTTCCTCAGATATGGGATGGCGTCAGGTAATATGACAGCCATTCGGGCAATGCTTCAACAGGCATGGGAAACCAGGCAGGCGTTCGGACAGGAAATAGGGTTTTCCGTTCCGGGGGTCAAACGCTACCACAGCGCCTGTTACACGAACCGACCGTTTTCGTTTGCCCATCTGAGCGTCACCGGGGAGGTTTGCGCCTGCCTGTGCGCCCATTGCGAGGGCGCGCTGCTCAAAAACATGATCGGGGCGGCCAATCCGGAAGCGATGCGCCGAACCGTCGACAAGCTGTTGAAGAAGGGTTGCCGGGGCATTCTGGTGAGCGGGGGCAGCGACGCCGGCGGGGCCGTTCCGCTTCAGCCCTTTGTCGAGGCGATCGGCTATGCCAAACAGAGGGGGCTGAAGATACTGGTGCATAGCGGGTTAATTCAGCGGGAAATGGCCGCCCGGCTAAAAGAGGTCGGGGTGGACCAGGTATTGATGGATGTCATCGGCGATGAAGGAACGATCCGCGAAGTTTGTCACCTCAACCGGAAGCCGGACGATTATCTGCAATCCATGCTCTACTGTCGCGACGCAGGGTTGCCGATCGCGCCTCATATCGTCATCGGCCTGCACTTCGGTCAAATCCGGGGGGAAATGCGGGCGTTGGAAATGATCAGGGAGGCGGATCCCGAAACGATCGTCCTGGTTAT
>MNZQ01000118.1 GCA_001873745.1 Syntrophaceae bacterium CG2_30_58_14 | reverse complement strand
CGGCCAGAACCAGCACGCGCACCAGAGGTCCATGGCGGATTTCAGGGAACGCCAGGCCGGGGCGCCGACGAGTTCCTCGCGATAGATCCGGGCACGCAGGGCGCTGTCGTGGACGGGAAGGTCGTGGAGACGCGCAAGGACGGCAAGGGCGTCGGCGTGGGCCGTGGCGGCCTCCGCCTGCAGGTCCTGAGAAAAGAGGGTGCGACCCTCCAGGAAGCGCCGCAGATCGGGCGCAAGCTTCTCCTTAACGAACGCCTTGAGGGCCTTGGTGTGCGCTTCCTTTGCGAAGTGGACGCCGTTTGTATGGTTCTTATCGCCCCCTTCGCGGTTCTTCCAGGCCATGGCCGGGTAGTGCTGGAACTGGTCGAGCCAGGCGCCGACGAGGCTGTTGCCGCACTTGATCTTGTGGTCGAGGAAAGAGAAGGGGAGCGTCCGGTCCATCGTCTCGATCCAGAGGGAGAGGCGGCAGAGTTCCACCGCCAGGGGATCGAGGTCAACCCCGTAGAGGCAGCGCTCCACGACGTGACGGCGCAGGATCGCCTTGGTCTTCTTTTCGAAGTCGTCATCCTCCGGGCGGCAGGGGAGGAGTTCCTGACCGAGGCGCTCTTCGGGTACGCCGGAGCCTTCCGGGGCGGGCGAAATGATCCGCGCCACGGCTTTCTCGCCGTCGGCCGTGATCCGCTTATGGTGGTGGAGGGAGGCGTAGAGGGCGTCGGTGAGGAAGCGCAGGGACGCCACTGGGAAGGTCCCGGAGCCGCAGGCGTCGTCGCAGATCTTGAGGGTAAGGATCGCTTCAGGAGTCTTCGGCGTCCAGGCGGAAGCCGGGGCGTCGGTATCGGGGCGGCCTTCGGCATCCGCCGGGGGATCGTAGGCCAGGGGCCGCAGGGTCCGCTGGACCGTGGGGACGGCCAGCCCCGGTCGGGTGTAGAAGGTTCCCGACCCCTTGCGGGTGCCGCCCCAGCGGACAACGTACCACTCGCCCGGCAGGATGACCCGGACGACGAGCTGGCGCGCCTTTCTGGCGACGGCCGCTTCATAGACGAGCCGTTTCTCCGGCGTAAGGGTTCCTTTGGGGCGGCGGGCGAGCTTCCCAACCTGAACGGCGCGGCGCGCCCAGGTCTCGGCGCGGGTGCGCGTGACGTGGCGTTCGTCGCCGAGTTCCTCGATCCTCTCTCCCGCCGCGGCTTCCTCCGAAACGGAAAAGAGCCCGCCGGGGACCATATCTTCACCGCCGGCGGCATCATCATCGTCATTGTCGGCGTCATGGTCTCCCTCATCATCAACCGAGGCTTCCTCCACCCCTTCAGACGTCTCTTCGTCCCCCTGGCCCGTGTCCTTCATCTTCTCCAACAGATCGGTCAGGGCCTTATCGTCCATCGCTTCGAGACGGGAGAGGGGCAGGGCCGGCTGGTTGCCGACGGCGAGGAAGATGACGGGGTCGCCGGGAGGGGCGGTCCTAAGTTCAAAATCAAGGAGGCCTTCATAGAGGATGCCGATGTACTCGCTGGAGAGGTCAGAGAAATCGACTGGCGCGGGAATCCAGATGCTGGCCCTTCCCTGCCGGAGCTTCACGCGCGTGCGGGTGAGGCGCTCCAGCATGTGGTGGACGTCGCGGTCAGGGAGCACTTCCCTGTCAGGTTCAAAGCAGGCATTCTCGAAGACAGCGAGGGCGCGCAAGAGGCCGTCCGGCGAGGTGGCGTCGCCCGGGGCGAAGAGCTCGCCGCCGTAGGCGGGGACGGGCAGTTTTTCGTGGTGGGACCCGGCATGGACGAGGCGGAAGAGGGCCAGCGCCCTCGGCCAGGCGCTCCAGGAGCGGGCGAGGCGATTGCCGCCGCGAGCGGCGATCTTCTCCATCTCTTCGATAAGACCCGTCAGGCCGTAGGCGCCATGGTAGAGGGCGTTATCGCGGGGCAGGAGATCCCGGGATTCGGCGAAGAGGACGACGACCATCCGCATGACCATCCGTACGGCGGCTCGGTAGATCTCGGCCGGATCGACGCCTGCGCACTGTTCTTTCAGGACGTCGCCATGGCCTTGGACGAGGATCTCGACAGCCTCGCGGACCCGTTCGCCCAGGACGGCCGAGAGTTCCGCCTGCCCCTTGCGGCTGTCGAGGATCGCCTCCAGGAGCGGGGGCGGCGCATCCTTCGCCGGCGGTGTCCAAAGGGCCGGGGCGAGGAGGGTCCGCAGGGCGGCGACCTGGGCGGAGAGGGCGCCTCCTTCGAACCAGAGCTCCGCATCCCATTCGCACCAGGCGTCGAAATCGAGACCGGCAAAGACCAGACGCCACTGGCGGCCGTTGGTCAGGACGGCGAGGCGTTCGCTTCCCCCGCGGAGCCACTGAACGACATGGCTCATGGAGCGGCGGCCGCTTCCGACGCCGAGGCGGGTCTCGTCGTCGATAAAGACGGGGAGGGTCGCGCCGGTTGCAGCGCGCCAGAGGTGGCGGGGCTTCACCGTTTCGCGCATGACGGCGTGGCGTCCCCATTCCGCACCGACCTGGGGTCCCCGCTGCCAGGAACCGTTTGCGGCGGTAAAACCGCAGATCTCTTCCAGGACAAAGCGCACGAAGTCCACGGCGTTCGCGCCGCCGTCGAGAAGCGTCCCTGCAAGCCTGCGCAGTTCACGCTCCTGGTATGACGACAGCGGCTCGGGCGTATGCTCCGCGATCCGGCGGAGGCGCGGTGCGTCGAGGAGGAGGCCGCCGTGGCGCAGACGATCCCAACCGATCAGTTCGATGCCGTTCATGGGGCGCCTCCGGGCAGTCGCACCTCGATGGTGACCGGGAACACCTGGGCCGCAGCAGACATGGCGTGACGTCGGGGGAGCAGATATCTGACGATGCGCTCCCGTTCCCGTTCGAGCTGGACGCGCACCTCTTCGTAATGACGGGTGCGGCGGGTGATTTCGACCTGCTTTTCCTCGATGGAGCGATCGATGGCGTCGACCCTGGCCTCTTCATCGAACAAAAGGCCTTGCCGGCGTTCCACTTTGAGTTTGTCGATCTCACGTTCAAGCTTCCCGAGGGTGTTTTCGGCAATCAGGGTCGAAACCTCGCCCTGGCGGCTTCGGTAGCGTTCCTCCTCCTGGCGGCGGGCTTGGACGCCGGTGGTTTCCAATTGGCTCTTGAGATTGGTCGTGAGTTTTGCGGCGTAATCGGCGAGGAATCGCTTGAGGTCCGGCGCGACCTCATCGAGAATATCGCGGGCGCGGGCGCAAAGCTTCTCGTCGCCGCCGATGGCGGCGCTGCGCAACTCCATAGCCGGGCGGTGGACAAGGGGCTCGCCAAGGACTCCGTTCCGGATGGGAAAGAGCAGCGTGCGGACCCAGTGGTGAAAGCTCTCGCGCAGGTTATTGACGGCCAGCTCAGGAGGCGCTTGCCGAGGATCTCGACGGCAAAGCTGCCGGCGCGTCGGCGACGGGTCTCACCGCCGGCCGCCAGACGTCGGATGGCGGTGCGGAACCCATCGAAGGCGGTGCTCAGAGCGATCTCCTGGGGAGAGAGTTCGAGGACCAGGGCCTGGGGTGGGTTGCGGCGGCAGAAGCGGGGCGGGTTTGTGCGCGCGTTGATTTCCCTTTTCAGACGTCGCAGGACGACCTGCTGGATGCGCTCCCTTTCCGCTTTTTTCAGTTCGTCCGTCTGGCTGAACCGCACGGGATCGAGGATTTCGAGAAGTCCCGTGAAGCTGCGGGTGTGGCCGTTGTGGGGCGTGGCGCTGAGGAACAGGCGGTGCTCGAACTGGGGCGCCAGCAGGCGCAGCATGCGGCAAAGATCGCTGTCGTCGCCGAACGGCGAGGGCATCAGGTTGTGGCATTCATCGACGATGAGCAGATCCCAGGGCAGGTGCGGCGAACCTTCCGGCGTCCGGCAGGCGGCCAGGAACTGGGTGAGAACATCCTCCTGCCGCAGGTAGTGATAGGAGGCGATGATGCGGCTGAAGGAACGCCAGGGGTTCGCGTCCATGCCAAGGCGGCGGTGCAGCGCGTGGGTCTCGGCCCGGTCCACGAGGTCGAACGGCAGGGAGAACTTCTCCCACATCTCGTCGCGCCACTGGAGACGGAGCGACGCCGGGGTCAGGATCAGGACGCGCTGGATCCGCCGCCGCAGGAGGAGCTCGCTCAGGATCAGACCCGCCTCGATGGTCTTGCCGAGGCCGACGTCATCGGCGATCAGGAGATTGACCCTGGGCATCTGAAGGGCCTTCAGGAGCGGAACGAGCTGGAAGTCCTCGACCTGAACTGCACCGTGAAACGTGCTGGAGATCGGCAGGCGGTCGAGCGGGCCGCCGCCGTCCGGATCGAGGAAGGGCGTGGCCGCGGTCCAGCGCGCGGCCCTAAGCAGAGCATCAAAGTCCTCCGACGGCATCGGGTCGGTCGCAACAGCATCCGGGAGCGCCGTGGGTTCGAGGAGGACCTTTCTTGGTTCAAGTTCCCAGAGGAGCCGTTCCTCGGCAGGGAGTTGGTCGTCTTTGTAGTCGAGATGGACGAGGTGGAGTCGCCCTTCCTGGCCGTCAAAGGGCTCGACGGCGGAGACGATCCCCCGGCGGTTGCGCACCGCGGCAAACATTCCGGGTCTGGGTATTTGAGAAACGTCTGTGGCGTTCATTGCGAAAAGGTTTCCGTTGCGTTCATCCGTCTTCTCCGGCAATTGTCGAAAGATCAGTGTCTGGGTCTACGGCAATGGGGCTATTGAAGGATTGGCCGGTTCATCGATGTCTCGTTCCAGTCCAATCCATATTTCCCTGGAAATATGATCTGTCCTCAAATAGCAGGCATAACCGAAAACTGGATAGCCAAAAGGGTACTGGGGACCACCTCTACTACCCGCCGTCATGCCCTCTTTTTTATCTTGTTTCTCTTTGGCCGATCTATATGGTCACGGAATAGTTTGTAATGCCTGATTACACGATCCATATACGCGGAGTCACTAAGCAAAACAGTTTTGAATAATTCAAGTATCGATGGAGCCCATTTTGACTGGGGACTCCCTGAATTAAGTGTGGGACCCTTTAGTCCAGCAACTGTATGAGGATCGTCATTTCGCATCCATGTCGCATAAAATGATGGAGGTTCCCAACCGTATGCCAGAACCGCTTCAATATTCTTGGTCCTTGATGATACGACAGAGAAAAATACCCTCCGGCAGTCACAGCCTTGTTCATCACAAAACATCTCAAGGAAAGCATATTCTCCCCACGGGAGATCAGCTTTAGACCACGGCAGGACTTTGATAGTTCTTGTTTCTCTTTCCGCTATTTCTGGGAAGCGACTGTGGAACATGACGAAGGGCATTTAATTATTTCCTATAACAGAAAGTTGGCAATCAGTCGTCAGCTTGGCCGGACGACTTCCTTTGCATCGGTCTGTGTTCCTATATCTTTTTTTGTTTCTTGAGCGATTTCCCTTTTCACAAGTGTATATCACAATTATTGAAAAGATGCCTATCCTTCCGGTGTGGGCAGGAATGCTGGATGGCTCTTCCCGAGCATCTCGCCCAATGCGGCAAAACGTCGCGCGGTGTAGCGGAAAAATTCCCGGTATGCCGCGCAGAGATAATTTTCACCCGCCGCCGTTCGGTAATGCGGACATCCGAAATGGCAGATAAAATTCCATTCACAGGTTTTGCAGCCCGACGATGGCGCCATTTTACGGCTGTTGAATTCCCGCTGTTTTCGTTTTTTCATCAACTCCTGGATGGATGTTGAAAGCAGGTTTCCCAGCAACCACTGCTTTTCCACAAAAAAATCACAGGGATAAACATCGCCGTTGTATTCGACCACGGCTTAGCTGTCGCACCGGTTTTTGAATGCGCATATCTCCGGTTCCACTCCCATATAGACGGCCAGGATATTCTCAAAGAGCCTTATGGAGGCAACGGGTCGGCCTTGGTTATACCAGACATCGAAAAGGGTGCAGAGAAAATCCCGGTAATCCTCAACCCGGACGGAGTAGGGCTGCAGTTGCCGGGTTTCCATGCCCCTCTCGACGCAGGGGATGAACTGCAGCCGGTCAAACCCATTTCGGGTGAAAAAGTCATAGAGTTCCGATGGCTTTTTCGCCGTCACGTCATTGACAACCGTAAGAATGCTGAATTCCACCTGATGATTTCTGAGGGTCTGGATTCCGTTCATCGTCTGTTGAAAACCGCTGTCCCGGTTTACGGAATAACGGTAGTGGTCGTGATATTCTGCCGGACCGTCCAGGCTTACGCCAATGAAGAAGTTGTAACGGTGGAAGAATTTGGCCCAGGCGTCATCGAGCAACAGGCCGTTGGTTTGCAGGTTGTTGCTGACCAACTGCGCCGACCTACCATAGCTTTGCTGATAGGCGACGGCCTTTTTAAAAAAATCGATGCCGGCCAGAAGGGGTTCTCCGCCCTGCCAGCCGAACGAGGCGCCCCTTCCGGCCGATTTCATATATCCGGATATCATGGTTTTGAGCGTCAGATCGGCCATGATATGAGGCTCTTCGGAACGATACGGATCACCCGGCCGCCGATAAAAGCAATATCGGCATTGCATATTGCAATCCGCGGAGACCGGTTTTATCAACAGGCTTGGTTCGTCGTCCACAGATGAGTTCTCATCCTCACGGCTTCAGGTATTTCCCCAGCCAGGCGACGGCCCGTTTCCATGCATCCCTCGAAGCCGCTTCGTGGTAGTTTGGACCCTCTTTGTGAAAGGCGTGTTTTGCCTCCGGGTATGCTTTTAGCTTCAAAAACGTAAGAAAAATTCGCGTTTTTTCATGAGCAAGGAATGATGGCAAGTTGTTGGGTTAATTTGGATAATCCTTTCTGGATGGAGTCATAGGCCTCTTCGATTTGTGAGGGTTGCGCAGCGAGATGGAGGGCGTCATTTTTTATGGTCCTTGAAATCATTGGGTTATTGAAAAAGTTGCCGGAGCAAATTTGCAGCCACAGATAG
>MNZQ01000100.1:26768-35849 GCA_001873745.1 Syntrophaceae bacterium CG2_30_58_14 | reverse complement strand
CTTGTCCACCTGCACGCCGGAAGGCGTCCCCGGGCACCGGTCGAGGTCATCGACGACGCCGTCGCCATCGGAATCCTTGGCGACCACGACCGCGGGGGCGGCCGCCGGCTCGGCGGCCTGGGTGGTCCTTACCTCCGGCATGGCCTTCTTTGCGCCCCCGAAGGAGAAGTCGAGCCCGATCGTGTAAAGCAGCTCGTTGTAACGGTCATGTAATGGAAGGATGACATGGCGGACGTCGGCCCGGAGCGCCAGGTTGTCCGTCAGAAAGAATTTCAGACCGGCGCCGTAATCAACGGTGAATCGATCCCTGTCGTTGGTCGCACCGGAAACGCTGTAGCGATTGCCGCCGACGCCCACGGCCAAAAAGGGCACGAAACGGCTTTCGGGCATGAAGTGGTAAAGACCTTCGATCCCCATTCCGTAGAGCTTCACAGCGGGATTTCCGGCCATAGACTCGCTTTCCGACGGCACATAGTGGAAGAAACCCTCGAGGCCCAGGTTTCGCGTGAAATGGTAGCCGCCGCGAAGACCAAAAACCGGCGCCGTCTTGAGATCCTCATTGCCCTCAAAGGTGTATCCGCCGATGAAAGGGGTAACCGAAAAGGCGCCCGCCTTCACCTCCGCATGCCCTGCCGCAACAGTCGCCAGCAGCAGGGATATGGCAAGGAATATAACTCTTTTTTTCATGATGCCCTCCTCCTCATATCCATGTTTCTATTCAATAACCCTACTTCTCCTTCCCTCGGAAAGGGAAATGAAAATCATTTTGCGCCGCATTATAATGCTCATGCCATCCAAATAGCAACCATCAATTTTGGTTGAACCGGCCCTTGATATCCCTCGTATTTCCGCGAGGGGGACTCCGGGCTTATGACGAAGCCATCAACGTTTGGGGCGCTATTTTTTTGCGTAGGATTGCCCGGCAAAAACGGCCCGCACCTCGGCGGCGGAGGTGGCCTTTTGCAGCCGGCCCATTCGCGCGGCCTCTTCTTTCTGCAAGGCCTGCACGTTGGTCAGAACCGCTTCGAGTTTGTTCGCCGGAAACTTGACCGCGCCGTCCTCGTCCATGTGGATAATTTCGCCCGGACAGACGTCCATTCCCCCCACCGATACCGGCACGTTCACCGCATAGACCGCCATGGCGCCGTGCCCCGCGGACACACCGGTCAGCATGTACTGGAACTTCATCGGGCGGATCTCGTCCAGGTCGCGCGAAGGACCGTTAGAGATCACCCCGAGACAACCCACCGCCTTCGTCGCCGAGGTCATGTTGGCGCCCGACAAACCCACCTTGCCCGCAATCTCGGGCGGGAACTTCTGCTGCAAGACCAGGATCGTCGGCTTCAAAGAGGCGTCGAGCGCATCGATGACATCCATGAAGGTGAGCCGGTTGAAGCCCGGGTCGGGCAATCCATAGACGCAGGTGACCGCATAACCCACGGTTCGCCCAAGTTCGGGGTACATGCAGCGAATCGTCTGGTCAGTATACCAGTTCTCGGTCCAGGGATTGTAAAGCCCCAGACAGAGGGGGTTCAAAGGATAGGTGGCCACCACGTTGGTGATGGACGGGGTGTCAAAACCCTTGAGCGCCTGCAACATCTCCAGTTCCGTCATTTTTGCCATGCGAAAAACCTCCTGTGCCATGTTTATTCGTCTGCCTCTGCCTTCATGGCCATCGCCCCTTCAATCGTACCCAGGCGTGACTTCAGAGAACGTTGATCCCCGCCCATTACGGCGGCGTAATAGACGGTGTTCGCCATCACCTTCTTCACGTACTGGCGCGTCTCCGCAAACGGAATCGTCTCAACATAGATCGCGCCCTCGAGCGGTTTTTCGTCGCGCCACCTGCGTGCACGGCCCGGACCGGCATTGTAAGCGGCGGCGGCCAGCGCCGGGTTGCCGCCAAACCCATCCAGCACGCGCCGGAGATAGTAGGCGCCGAGCGCGGCGTTCACCTCCGGCCGTCCCAGGCGGGACGTGTTAAAACCCTTCATGCCGATTTTCCTTGCGATCCGTCGCGCCGTGGACGGCAGCAACTGCATCAATCCCGAGGCGCCCGCCGAAGATTTGGCGTCGGCGATGAAACGGCTCTCCTGGCGAACCAGCCCGAAAACCAGCGGTTCATCGAGTTTTCGGGCGCGCGCCTGCTTCGAAAGCACATTGCCGTAGGGTGCAGGGTAGCGCAGCGTGAAATCGTGCTCGGCGACCGTCCGGTCGGCCGTGTTGATGGCGCGGTCCCAGATCCCGTTCACCCTCGCCAGTTCTGCGGCGGCCAGCAATGCCCGGTCGTTCATCTTGCGGACGGTCCACACCCACTCGGTCGAGGCCTCGGTCCGCAAGCCGAGCCGGTAAAGCGCCAGCGCCCGCTGCATGCCGGCCAGGGCGGCGACCTCGGCAAGCTCTTCCCGTGTAGGCGTCGCCGCCTTCTTCGGGATCTGCAAAGGCATCCCTAACTCTTCCGCGGCAAGCCGCCCGTAAAAATGATGTTCACCCGCGATGCGACCGAGAAGCGCCTGTCCATCTTCCTGCGCCCCGAGCGCGAGCAGCGACCGTCCCCGCCAGTAGATCCAGACCGGTTCATTCCGCGCAATCAGCGACATTCGCTCGATCGCGTTTTTCACCTCCGGCCAGTTTTCCTGCCGGAGCGCAATCCGCGTGCGCCAGGCAAGCTGCTCGTCCGATAGCGGCATCTCCCCGGCTTTTTTGAACCAATCGACGGCCTCCGGGAGGTGATGGCGTGCACCGGAGGTGGCAAACATCGCCCAGACGTACTGCCGGTCCGCAAGCGGAAAGCGCTCTCGCAGCCTGCCGTTCCAGAAACCCACCGCGCTTTGCGGATCGCTCCGGGCGAGACGCGTGAGCGCAACGATCGCGAGTTCGCGCCCGGACGCCGTGTTCAGATCCGCGTCGGACCGCTCCAGAAACCGAGCCGGCGTCCCGGCGGCGTTTTCGATCTGAACCCCGGAAGGGGCTTGATTCAAAGGCAAGCGTTCGGCGATCCGCCGGGCCTCGGTCATCAGGTTGGCCCGGACGAGAAGCCGAAAGCGATCACGCAGATCCCGCGGCGTGAGTTCCCCGGACAGCAGCATCGCGTCAACCACCGGCGCGCAGCCTGCGGGCAGCGCCCGCGGCGCCATGAAGAAGGATTTGACCTCGGCAAACACGGAGGCGTCCTGCCGTCGCCAGCGTTCCTGAAGCGCATAACAGGCGACATCCGGATCCGCTTTGACAAGCGCAGAATACTCCTCCCGGAAAATTTCCCATTGTCCCCTCTTGCCCAGCACGGGCAACCAGTCTCTGCGCAACCGCTCGGCAAGAAAGGTCCCCTCGTTACGGGCCAGGAAATCCCGTAACTCCCTTGGATCCGCTTCCTCCAGGCGGAGCCGCAGCCGCCAGAAGGCAACGTAGGAGTCGAGCGTATGAACTCGGATTTTTTCCGCATGTCGGGCGAGCTTGGCCCTGTCGCCGGCCAGAAAGGCGTCGTGGACGGCAAGCAGCGCCCTCCCCTGGGACGAGCCCCCGGACGCGGACGCCGCTATGGGCAGCGCAATCAGGATCGCCATAAATATCGCCCGCAACCATATTGTCATGAAAGTCCCCATGTTTTTCACGACTTCTGGGGAAGCCCCCATTCCTTAGTCCGTGCAAAAGCTTAAAGCCCCGGGCAAAGCGTGAAGAGAAGCGAAGCGACCTCATGAGCTACAACCCATCGATATTATGAGATTGCTTCGTCACTTCGTTCCTCGTAATGACCAGATCGACAACTCTTTACGGGGGCGACACCTTCTGATCTGCCCCATCCTTAATGATAGGCTTCTGCCGAACCGCCGCGATCGCCCAAATCAGGCGGCGTCCGTCACTGCCGGTTCTGCACTGCACGTTGTCGGCTTGCGCCGCTGGGAAAGCCACTTGCTTAGCACGCAGACGAAGGCGACAAAGAAAACCATCACCGCATACTCAACCCACTTCGGCGGGTTCAGCAGGCCGTGGACCCACGGGTCCGTGATCATCATCTCGCCGCCCACCTTACCCAGTATCCCCGCGCCCAGCCAAAGGATGATCGGGTATCGGTTCATCAGTTTGGAAAGAATGTTGCTCATGAACACCACGAAGGGAATCGAAAGCACGAGACCAAACAGCAGCAGGAACAGGTTGCCGTGGCTAGCGGCGCCGACGGCCAGCATGTTGTCGATCCCCATGCTCATGTCCGCCACGATGATAATCCAGACCGCCTCCCAGATGCTGCCGCACTCGTGTTCCTTGCACTCCTCCTCGGCGCCTTCGCTGAGCAGCTTGACCGCGATCCAGATGATCACCGCCCCTCCGACCAGTTTGATGAACTGGATGTTCAGCAACTGGGCCACCAGAAATGTGGCGATCACCCGGACGACGACAGCAGCGCCCGCCCCCAGCGCGATTCCCCACAGGCGCTGTTTGCCCGGCAGGTTCCGGACCGCCATCGCGATCACCACGGCGTTGTCGCCGGCCAGCACCAGGTCGATCAGGACGATGCTCATGACGGCGGCAAAGAATTGCCACGTGAACGAAATCTGGCCAAGCCAACCAAAATCAACCATTTCTCCCTCCCCATTGACCAAGTTTTTTCCACCAGCCCATCGCATAGGGTGACGACCGATGGACGAACCCGAACCTCCTCTGCCATGACCTCATAGGGGTCAGCCGTTATCGCCGGCGGCCCCTTTGTACCAGTCCAGGATTTCACTGCCCGTCATAAAAATCACTTTATCGTGCTTCTGAATATATTCGAAAATCTTGCTGAAATAGCCAATACGGTGCGGAACGCCGGTAATGTAGGGATGCACTGCAATGGCCATGATGCGTGCGGTTTGCCGACCTTCTTCGTAGAGCGTATCAAACTGATCCCGGGACCGGTCCAAAAGCTCCGCCGAACGATGGTGCTGCACGGCATAGATCGGGATATCATTGAGCTCCAGGGTGTAGGGGATCGAAAAGAGGCTGCCTTTTTTCACGTTCATTTTGTAGGGCTGATCGTCATTCACCCAGTCCAGGACGTATTCGATCCCCTCTTCCGCCAGGATATCCGGGGTGTCAAAAGTCTCGTGCAGGCCCGGCCCCATCCAGCCGCGCGGTTTCTTTCCCGTCTTTTCCTTGATGACCTCGATGGTTTTCCGGATGACGGCGCGTTCGTCCTGCTCCTTGGGAAGCGCCCGCTGCACAAAACCATGGCCGAAGAGTTCCCAGCGGCTCTCGAGGCAGGCGTCAACGATACGGGGATAGGTGTTGCAGACGGAGGCGTTCAGGCTGACCGAGGCCCTGACGCCGTGCCTGTCCAGCACATCCCTGATCCGCCAGAAGCCGACCCTTTGCCCGTAATCAAACCAGCCGTAGTTGGGGATATCCGGCACGATGGTGACGCCCTGCGGCGGCGGGATGACGGTACGGGCCATCGGTTCATGGATCGGCCACTCCTCGATGTTCACAATCACCCAGACGGCAACTTTGGCGTCTCCCGGCAGTTTCAAGGGTTTACGGTCAACGATGGGGATGTAATCGGCGCGCGGATTGGTCATAAACTCATCCTTTCTCTCTCCCAAGGGAAGGCCAGGGTTTCGTCCGGATCAAACCCATCGTCCCGCCGGATCCCCCGGCAGGACGATTTCAACCGCATTACGGATGGGGTTTTACTTCTCAAAAATCCACGGATCCACGGCGCGTCGCCAGCAGACCAGTTCTTCCGGTTTGAACCACAACGCCACCTCCTTTGCACCGTTTTCGGGGCTGTCCGAAGCGTGCGTCAGGTTGCGGCCCACCTCCAGGGCGAAGTCGTGACGGAGTGTGCCCGGCGCGGCTTCCAGCGGGCGGGTGGCGCCCATCGTCTGGCGAATGGCGGCAACCGCATTGGGGCCTTCCCAGACCATCGCCATCACCGGCGCGGAGGTGATATAGGCAATCAGACCATCATAAAACGGTTTACCCTTGTGAATCCCATAATGTTCCTCAGCCAGCGCCCGGCTGACCTGCATGAATTTGGCCCCTGTGAGGAGCAGACCGCGCCGCTCCAGGCGGGCAATCACCTCACCCACGAGACCGCGCTGCACCCCGTCGGGCTTGACCAATACCAGCGAACGTTCCACCTTGACCTCCCTATAAATGGATGTTTGGAATGATACGAAGAACCATTTTGCATGTCAACAAGTATTGTTGCCATGGCCCGCACACGAAAAAAGGGTTAACCGTTCATCGGATAACCCTTAGATTTTTTTGGCTGGGAGACGTGGATTCGAACCACGATTCACGGAGTCAGAGTCCGTTGTCCTACCATTGAACGATCCCCCAGCAGACGCGCATCCCCCTTACCACAAGGGGAATCGATTATCAACCGAAAAAATTTCGCCCAAAGAGAGGAAAAATGTGGACAAGATCGGACCATTTCAGATAGATAAAGACGGATTTCCGGTGAAGATGGATGGAGCGAACGAGGAGAGGATCCGGGAGGGGTAACCTGCTTTCATCTCCCCCAGGAACGATCGTAAAATAATGTTAAAGAAAGGGACCTTATGCCGAAGATGACTGAAAAATCAGACCTGGAGGGGCTGACCCTGCTCGGCAGGGGAGAGGAGAAGCCGGCGAAGAGGCTGGAGACCTTTCCCAACCACCACCCGGACCGGGATTATGTCGTTACGCTCCGCACCGAAGAATTCACCTGCGTCTGTCCGGCGACGGGGCAGCCCGATTTTGCCCGTCTGACCCTCCAGTACATCCCCGACCGAAAGATCGTGGAATCCAAATCGCTGAAACTGTACCTCTGGTCGTTTAGGAACCGGGGGGTCTTCCACGAACACGCGGCCAACGCGATCCTGGACGATCTGGTCAAGGCGCTGGCCCCCCGCTGGTGCAAGGTCACCGCCGATTTTGCGGTGCGGGGGGGGATATCCATTTCCGTCGAAGCGGAACACGGGAAGAGAAATGGCTGAACGGCGCCGGTTTCCCGTCATTGCCGCCGTTTACGGGACGGGACGATTCCGCTCGACGCGCTGGCGAAGATGGCGGGGGCGCAGTGGTTGATGAAGTCCGCCTATGAAGCGCTGGTCACCCCGCCGACCTATCTAACCGTGGCTTTCCTGAAGCGTGCGGAGCGGGAAGACTTCTATGACCGGGAGACGAACTTCAATCCGTTGCGATGGCGGGAATGACGTTCTTGTCAGCGGATGAAGCCGCAGAAAATGTTAGCAGAAATGGGTTGGGAAAGGAGACGGGGTCAGCCGGATTGACTGACCCCGTCTCTTTGTTGGTGCGCCCAGGAGGATTCGAACCTCCGACATTCAGATTCGTAGTCTGACGCTCTATCCAGCTGAGCCATGGGCGCTTTTTGACTTTATGCTGCCGGTAAAGCCGCTGCGGGGAAAAACCCCGCTCCGAGGCACCCGGTACAATCGCATCCGGCTTTCCGGGCAACGGGTGGCCATTCTACCCACTTTGCAGAATATGTCAACAGGATTCATGTTCCGTGTAAGTAGCACTAAACTGTCCGGTTTGTTATGGTCACAGGATTCATCTTCAGGAACTGCAGAATCATCCCCGTCCGGTGCGTGTGAATTGGGGCGGAACGGGCTCAAGGAGGGGATTCCTGTCCATCCTGCCCCTCGTTGAAGATCAGCCGGACCTGCTGGATGTTTTTCGCATCCCCGACCACGAACAGGATATCCCCGGCGGCGAATTCCGTATCGGCGGAAGGATTGGTCATGATTTGCGCATTGCGGTTGACGGCCAGCAGCGTGACGCCGTGTCTTTTGCGCATCTCCGTTTCCTGAATCGTCTTGCCGATGACGGGCGCCCCGCCTTCGATGCGAAAGGAGGCGATTTCCAGGTCCGGCAGGCAGCTTTGCAGCGTGCAGGCCGGTGCGACGCCGCGCGGAAGGGTCCGGAACATCTCATACCTCTCCGCGCGAATGCCGATGACCATTTTTTCGATCTCCTCCTTTGGGATGAAATATCTTGCCAGGATGCGGCTGAAGATTTCCACCGAGGTCTCGAACTCCTCCGGGATGACGTCATTGGCCCCCAGATCGATCAGGGCGTTGATTTCGGAAACGAAACGCGTCCGGACCAGAATGTAGACCCTTGGGTTCAGCCTGCGGGCGAGCTCGGTGATTCGGCGCGTCGCCGCCGGATCGTTGATCACGGCGACCAGGGTTCTGGCCTGCCGGATATCCGCATGCAACAGAATGGCCTCCTGGGTGGCGTCCCCGAAGAAGATGGGCTCTCCTTTCACCCTTTCGCTCCGGACCGCCGCGGGATTCATCTCGATGATCAAGTAGGGGATGCCTGCCGTCCGCGCCGCCCGCGCCAGATTTTTTCCGTTCAGACCGAAGCCGACGATGATGAGATGGTTCAAAAGCGGGGCGGGTTTCCCGTGACGCGCGGGCGCCATCCCCTGCTTGAGCCTTGGGGGCAGCGGCAGTCTGCTGATGCTCGCCGCGACGGCCGGCGCCGCGGCGATCAGGAAGGGCGTCGCCATCATCGTGAGAATGGAAATCGTCAGGAACCCCTGGTAGATCTCCCCGGAGATGAGGCCGTACGGGACGCCCGTTTCCGTCAGGATGAACGAGAACTCCCCGACCTGGGCAAGCGCGATGCCGGCGATGATGGCCGCCCGGAGCGGCAGTCCCGAAAAAAACGCGGCGGCGCCCGCGACCAGGGCTTTAAGGATCAGGACAAAAAGCGCCGCGACCAGCAGGGAGAGGGGGCGCCGCAGGAAGAATCCGACGTCGAGCAGCATCCCGATGGAGACGAAAAAAAAGCTCGTGAAGACGTCCCTAAACGGCAGGATGTCCCCGAGGGCCTGGTGGCTGTATTCGGACTCGGAGATGATCAGGCCCGCCAGAAAGGCGCCCAGGGCCAGCGAGAGGCCGGCGGCATGGGTCAGCCAGGCAACGGCCATGCACAGGGCGATCGTCGTGATCAGGAAGAGCTCCCGGCTTTTGGTTCGGGCGATGGCGAAAAAGATCCTTGGCACAAACCAGCGGGAGAGGAGCGGAACGAGAAAGGCGATTCCGATGATCTTCGCGACGAGCAAGGCGGGAGAACCCCCGCTCTGCG
>MNZQ01000100.1:0-26745 GCA_001873745.1 Syntrophaceae bacterium CG2_30_58_14 | reverse complement strand
ATGGCCGCCATATCCTGAAAGATGAGGATGCCGAGGGCCGCATTTCCCGGGGGCGTTTCCATTTCGGCCCGATCCTGGAGGATTTTCATCACGATGGCCGTGCTGCTTAGCGACAGCAGAAAACCCGCGAAAACCGCTTCGTTGAGACCGTATCCGAAGAGCCTCGCCACGGCGAATCCAGCCAGGGCCGTCAATGCGATTTGCAGCGAACCGCCCAGAAGAACCGTTTTTCGAATCCGGAGGAGGCGCCGGAACGAGAATTCGATGCCGATCGTGAACAGGAGCAGCACGATTCCCGTCTCCGCCAGCGTTTTGACCGCTTCGGTCTCCCGGACCAGGCGGAGTCCGTGCGGCCCGGCAATGACGCCGGTCAGAAGAAATCCGACGATGATCGGCAGGCCCATCCGGTGGCACAGATAAAGCACGACGACCGACAGCAGGATGATGACCAGGATGTCGTTGAGGAGCAACGGGTGCATTGATTCACCAAAACGTCTTCTTGTAACAAGACCTTTGATCTTCTGCTGGAACTCGACAAATCGTCATTCCTGAGGAAGCAGAAATCCATTCATTTCAATACTTTCTGGATTCCCGCTTTCGCGGGAATGACAAAGTAGGGATATCTTTCAAAGACCTCTTAACGTCGATAGAGACTGGTGAACCCAGGGCGGGGAGTCGCTCGCGCGGGCGTTTCACGGAAAAAATGGCGGAGAGAGCGGGATTCGAACCCGCGGTACACCTTTAAAGGGCGTACAATCGCTTAGCAGGCGATCGCTTTCGGCCACTCAGCCATCTCTCCGCGATCTTTTTTCGATCATCTTTTGACGCGCTCGTAAAAAGTCGATTCTGCCCTGTATTGTCATTCCGTGCTTGACACGGAATCCAGTGTTGTTAACTATTTCTGGATACCGGCTTCGCCGGTATGACCGTTTGGTGACTTTTTACGATCATCCTTCAGGGAACACCTTGCGGCAAGGCGTCCCCTTTGGGCAGGCAGGCATTGCTGGCGGAGGGAGCAGGATTCGAACCCGCGAACCTTTCGGTCAACGGTTTTCAAGACCGCCGCCATAGACCACTCGGCCATCCCTCCGTACGTTATGCTTTGATGCTACCCCGCGGCGGGAATTCTGTCAACCCCTCCCATGTAGGGCCGGAGCGCCTCGGGGATGACGACGCTCCCGTCCTCCTGCTGGTAGTTCTCCAGAACGGCGACGAGGGTTCTTCCCACGGCGAGGCCCGAACCGTTCAGGGTGTGCACAAATTCCACCTTTCCGCTTTCGTCGCGCCGGAAGCGGATCGACGCCCGGCGCGCCTGGAACTCCTCGAAATTGCTGCACGAGGAGATCTCCCGGTAGGCATCCTGGCCGGGGAGCCACGCCTCGACGTCGTAGGTCTTCGCGGAGGAGAAGCCCAGATCGGCCGTGCAGAGAGAGACAACCCGATACGGGATCTTCAGCCTTTTGAGGACCTCCTCGGCGTTCAGCGTCAGCTTTTCCATCTCCTCGTAGGAGCTCTCCGGCTTCGTGAACTTCACCAGTTCCACCTTGTTGAACTGGTGCTGGCGGATGAGCCCCCGCGTGTCTTTCCCGTACGAACCCGCCTCCGCGCGGAAGCATGGGGTATAGGCTACATAGTAAATCGGGAGCTCCTTCTCACTTAGGATCTCATCCCGGTGGATGTTCGTCACCGGCACCTCCGCCGTCGGGATCAGGAAGTAGTCCACCTTGTCGATCCGGAAAAGGTCCTCCTCGAACTTCGGGAGCTGGCCCGTCCCGGTCATGCTCTCCCGGTTGACCAGGAAGGGCGGCAAAACCTCGGTGTAGCCGTGCTCTCCCGTATGGAGATCGAGCATGAAGTTGATGAGCGCCCGCTCCATCCTTGCGCCGAATCCCCGGTAGAGGGTGAAACGCGCCCCCGTGATCTTTGCCCCGCGCGCGAAATCGAGGATGTTCAGACTCTCGCCGATCTCCCAGTGCGGCCGCGGCTTGAAGGAGAATTGCGGCTTCTCCCCCCAGACGCGGACGACCGGGTTGTCCTCGGCGCCCCTTCCGCAGACGACCGACGCGTGCGGGAGGTTGGGAATCGTCATCAGGATCGCATCGAGATCCTCGTCCGTCTTCTTCAGTGCTTCGTCAAGTTCCTTGATCCGGGCGGAAACCAACCCCATCCGCGCGATGATATCGTTGGCGTCCTCCCTGTTTTTCTTCTTCTCACCGATCTGTTTCGAGACGGCGTTGCGTTCACCGCGCAGCCCCTCGACCTCCCGGATCATTTCCCGTCGCGCCGCGTCGAGCACGATGAAACGCTCCAGATTCATCTCCTGGCCCCGCTCGCGCATCTTTCCGGACACGAAATCGATGTTCTGCCTCAGGTATTTGATGTCGAGCATGGGTTAGCCTCTCTTCCCGGTCCAAAGGAAGTTTCCCCTATCACCATGACCCCTTGAAGTCAATCATTTTATCGGCGGGGGCCGGCCCTACCGCGGGCGTTCCCGAACAACCAGTCCTTGATATTCGTTCAAAAAGCCGGTAAGGCGTAGCCAAGAATTGTTTTTAAGAAAGGGCGCCGAAGTTGGGGCGCTGAAGGTTCTCCCATTTGGCCGGAAGAGGTTCGGCTTATGAAGAAGCGGCTGGCTGCAACTCTTTTCCTCTGTCTCTCCTTTCTGCTCCCCGCCAGGGAAGCGGCGCCTGCGGAAACCCAACCAAGCCAACTCCATGCCTATCTCCGTCAGGGGATTGAAAGCGCTTTTAACCTGGATCATGCAGGCGCGACCTCCTCTTTCCAGAAGGCGGTGGAACTGGATCGGGAGAGCCCAACGGGGTATGCCTTCCTGGCCCTGGCCCGGTTGTTCTCCTATGAAACGGGCTTCGACCCGAAGGAACGGGAGAAGAACAAGGAGGCGATGCTCCGTTATGTCGAAGATGCGGTGACCCGAGGGGAGAAGCGGGTCGGAAAGAATCCCCGGGACTCTCAGGCATACTTTGCCATGACGCTGGCAAAAATCGTCAAGATCCGCCTGGCTCTCATGCAAAAGAGTTATTTCACGGTCGCGCAGGAGAGCGCGTATGCCTGGGATTATCTGGAAAAGACGAGGGCGGCGGATCCGAACAATTACGACAACTATTTCCCGATGGGTCTGCTCCATTACCATCTCAATCAACTCCCGGGCGTAACCCGTTTCCTTTCTTCCCTGGTGATAACGGCCGGGGATCATCACAAAGGCATCCAGGAACTGGAACTGGCGGTGCAGAAGGGGGATCTTCTCCGGGAGCTTGCCCAGGCGGAGCTCTCGTCGATTTACATCAATTTCGAGAGGCAGCCGGCCCTTGCCCTGGCCATAACCTTGGACCTCATGGAGAGGTTCCCCAAAAATTATAGCTTTTCGTTTTCTCTGGCCATCATCTTTTCCGAACTCGGGCGGTTCGATGAGGCCTATGCCATCGCCCGGGATCTGGAGAAGGGAATTCAGGGCGGCAAGCCCCCCTTTGCCCCTCAGCTCCAGCCCCGTTATGATCACCTGCTGGGACGGATCCTGTTCAATCAGCGGGAATACGCCCGGGCGGGAGAATATTTTCAGAAGGCCCTGAAGGATGCGGCGCCCTACAACGCCCGCATCCGGGCCTCGGCCCTGCTGCGTCTGGGGATGATTCACGACGTCCGCCAGGAGAGGAAGCGGGCCGAGGAGCATTACAACCGGGCGCTGGAGGTCGAGGGCGGGGAAGGGGTCGCGCAGGTAGAAGCCAGGCGGTATCTCAAGACGCCCTACGTTCCTTGAGGCGTCTTGATCCATGAAAGTGACGCTGGAAAAATCGGCTGAATTGTATTAAGCAACCGGCATACCGGCAAGGGATCGTTCCGCCGCGCGACTTATCTTTAGCTCCATTGGGGAATGTGGCATGGGAAGTAAAAATAAATACTACGCCGTAATCAGGGGTTACCAGCCTGGCATCTATACCGCCTGGTACGGCCCCGGAGGCGCCGAAGAGCAGGTCCGGGGGTATGCCGGGGCCGTTTTCAAGGGCTTTGTCACCGTGGAAGAGGCGCGGCGCTGGCTGGGGAGCCCGGCGGCAAAGACCTGGAAAGCTTCCGACGGGGCACATGCCGCCGCCGAACCGGCAGCGCCCTCTGCCTTGCCGGGGCCGATCATCATCTACACCGACGGCGGCTGTGCGAGGAACCCGGGCCCGGGAGGATACGGCGCGGTCATCATCGACGGGGCGGGACGGAGAGAACTCGCGCAGGGATTCCGCCGGACAACCAACAATCGCATGGAACTCATGGCCTGCATCGCGGCGCTGGATACCCTGGAGGCCCCGGCAGACGTCATTCTGCACAGCGATTCGCGGTACGTGGTCAACGGGATCGGCAAGGGCTGGGCCCGCAAATGGCGCGCCAACGGCTGGATGCGCACGGAAAGCGATGCGGCCGAAAATGCCGATCTATGGGCAGAGCTGCTCGACCGGTGCGACCGGCGCCGGGTCCGGTTCGTCTGGGTGCATGGCCATGCCGGAAATCGGGAGAACGAGCGGTGCGACAGGCTGGCGACCGGCGCCGCGCAAGGCCCGAACCTGAAAGAGGATCACGCCTACGTCCGGGGGCGCACCAGGGTTCCGGAAATTTGAGGAGTCATCCATGAAAACCGATCTTTTCTTCTACACGGGCACCGGCAACTCCCTCTGGACGGCCAGGATGCTGGCTAAAGAACTGGGCGACGCCGAGATCATCCCGATCTCAGGCACTTCCGGGGATCCGATCGTGAGCGGGGCCGAGGCGATCGGGATCATCTTCCCCGTCCATATGTGGGGGCTGCCGCGCAGGGTCATTTCCTTTGTGGACGCGCTGGAGAAAAACGGATCCCGGTACCATTTTGCCGTGGCCGTCAACGCGGGACAGGTCGCCGCCACGCTGATTCAACTGAAGAAGCGGATGCAGGCCCGGGGATTATCCCTTTCCTCCGGATTCGAGCTGGCGATGCCGACCAACTACATCCCCTGGGGCGGCCCCGGACCGGAAGAGGCGCAAATCCGGCGGATCGAGGCGGCGCGAATCAAGATCGGCCGAATTGCCGCCACGGCGGCGGCAAGGGAGAAGCGACCGGTCGAGAAGGGCCCCTTGTGGCAGAACATCATTTTTACCGGGCTCAACCGGCTCGCCTTTTCCCGCATTCCAACGATGGACCGAAGCTTCTGGATCGACGAAAAATGCGACGGCTGCGGCATCTGCAGGGCGGTCTGCCCGTCCGGAAACATCGACCTTCAGGGAGACAGACCCGCCTGGCGGCGCCACTGCGAACAGTGCCTCGCCTGCATCCAGTGGTGTCCGCAGGAGGCGATCCAGTTCGGCAAAAAAACGCCCCGCTACAAGCGCTACCACCATCCGGAGGTAACCTTGAAGGAGATGCTCGCCGTGACGCCGATGCGGTAATCAAGGAAAGCCCGCCGAAAGGGAGGCGGATCAATTCACCTTTACAGGGAGGAAGAGAAATGGTCGTCTGCACGATCGGTTTCGCGAAGAAGAACCTCAAGGCCTTCATCTCAAAGCTTCGGGCGGCGGATGTGAAGAAGGTGGTCGACATCCGCCTCCACAACACCTTGCAGCTCGCCGGATACGCCAAGAAGGACGACCTGGAGTACGTCCTCGACTTGGTCGGGATTGGCTACGAGCACCATCCGGAGCTGGCGCCGACGGAGGAGATCCTCGACGGCTACAAGAAGAAGGGAATCTCCTGGGCTGAGTACGAGCGGCTCTTCAGGGCGCTTCTGGCGGAACGGGATCCGTTAAAAAACAGTCCTCTCGCCCGTCAACCGGGACCGATCTGCATCCTGTGCGCCGAGGACAAACCGACACAGTGCCACCGGCGTCTCGTGGCGGAGCATTTCACTGAGCGCGTGCATGGTGTCGAAATCCGGCATCTGTAATGGGGCGGAAGGCCGGTCTGATATGCTCCTTTGTTTTCCACTTGTCCTTTTTGGCTATTTTGTGTATAGAGTTCGATAATTTCCGCCACATCGCATCCATGTCCGCCTTTGGCTGGGCCGGCGGTGCGAAAATATTATATTCATAAACGTCATGCGAAAGTTCTCTTGATCGGAACGGACAGGGGGATGATGAAGAATCAGGGCGGCGATCTGTTCATCGTGGATAACAGCGACAACGATTGGAAGGTCCGGAACTACCTGGAACAATGGGCCGATCTGTCCGTTTCGTTCGATATCGCCACAGGCTTCTTCGAGATCGGCGCCCTCCTGGCCCTGGACGGCCAATGGCAGAAGCTGGAAAAACTGCGGATCCTCATGGGAGATGAGGTTTCGCGACGGACCCGGCAGGCCCTCCTCGACGGCGTCAAATCGGCCGGAGCAATCCTGGATGCCAGCATCGAGCGGGAGAAAGATCGTAACGATTTCCTGACCGGCGTCCCCGCCATCGTCGATGCCCTCCGGAAGCGGCAGATCGAATGCCGCATCTATACCAAAGAAAAATTCCACGCCAAGGCCTATATCACCCATGCGAAGCACGCCGTCGTCGGTTCGGCGGCCCTGGTCGGCTCCAGCAATTTCACCCATCCCGGCCTGATAGACAACGTCGAACTGAACATCCAGATCCGACGGGAGGTGGAGATTCTCCAGGAGTGGTACGAACGGCACTGGAACGAGGCGCACGAAATCACCGAAGAAATCCTCCGGGTCATCGAGCGCCATACGAAGGAATATAGCCCCTTCGAGGTCTATGCCAAGGCCCTCCAGGAGTTCTTCCGCGCCCATGAGATGACGGCCGGAGAATGGGAGCGGAGTAAATCCCACATGTATTCCGTCCTCGACCAGTATCAACGGGAAGGCTATCAGTCCCTGATGAAGATCGCCGGGCAGCACGGAGGCGCCTTTCTCTGCGACGGTGTCGGTCTGGGAAAGACCTTCATCGGGCTAATGGTCATCGAACGGCTCGTCCTCCACGAACGCAAGCGCGTCGTTCTCCTCGTCCCCAAGGCGGCCCGCAAGCCTGTATGGGAGAGCGCCTTCCGGCGCTACCTGCCCCACATCGGCGGCGGGGACTTCAGTAACCTGGCCATTTACAACCACACGGATCTCCTCCGCGGAGGGGAATTCCCGGTTCGTTTCGAACGCATCAAGGAGATGGCCGACGCCATCGTCATCGACGAGGCGCACCATTTTCGCAATCCGGGCGTCATGGGGGAAAAATCGGGCCGGATCACCCGCTACCGCCGCCTGTACGATATCGTGGATGGCAAAAGCATTTTCCTGCTGACGGCCACGCCTGTCAACAACCGCCTCCTTGACCTTCAGCACATGATTGAGCTCTTCAGCCGTCGTAAACCCGATTTTTTCAAATCTACTTTGGGCATCCACTCCCTCGCCGGCCACTTCCGCAAGATGGAAAAAGACTTGGAACAGATCGTTCTCGGGCGGGCGGAAGAGAATGTCGGAATGGATACCAATGCCGTGGAAGCGGAGAGGGTCCTGCTGAACGACAATCTATTTCGCGCCCTCGTCGTGCAGCGCAGCCGGGCCTACGTGAAGGCCAGCCAGCTCCAGCATGGCAGCTATGCAGCTCTTTTTCCCCGTCGGGGGGATCCCCAGGTTGCTCACTATTCCATCAAGAAGACCTACGGTAGGCTCTTGTCCATGCTGGAAGAGGCCTTCTCGAGGGTGAAGCCGCTCTTTTCCCTGGCCATGTACTACCCTCTGGCCTATTACAAAGGTCCCGACGCCTCTATTGACCCCCTGACGGCAGGGCGGCAAAAGGAGGTGGTCGGCCTGATCCGGACGCTGTTCCTCAAACGCTTTGAGAGTTCCGTCTATGCTTTCAATCTGTCCTGCGACACCCTGCTGGTGAAGCTCTTGGCCTTTGCCACGAAGAACAGCAAAACCTCCTCGGAAATCATCTATCTGGACCGCTGGAAGGCCATTCATAAAGATCCGATCCGTCATGTAAGCGAACAGAGGAGCGAATTTTTCGAAGGGGATCGAGAGGATCTGGGCGACGACGATCTCATTACCGAGGAGATGCTGGAGGACGTGGAAGAACTCAACCGGGATGAATACCGGGTGGAAGAGATCCTGGCCGAAACCTTTCTCGACATGGATCAGATCACCGAATTTCTCAAAGAGCTCGAGAAATTCAAGCCCTCCAACGATGATAAGCTCCGCGCCCTGGTTCGTCTGCTTAAAAGCGATGCCGCCCTCAAGAAACATAAAGTCATCATCTTTACAGAGTATCTGACCACGGCGCGCTATCTGAAAAAACAACTCCTGGAAGCGGGAATCGAGGGCATTGACGAAGTGGACAGTGCCACGTCGCGTGATCGGGGAGAGATCATCCGCCAGTTCGCCCCCTATTACAATGATTCCTCATCTGCCGGGCTGAGAGAGGAAGATCTCGATGAATCCCGTGTCCTGATTGCCACGGATGTGCTTTCCGAAGGCTTGAATCTTCAGGATGCAACGCGTCTGATCAATTACGACATCCACTGGAACCCCGTCCGTCTCATGCAGCGCATAGGCCGTGTTGATCGGCGACTGAATCCGGAGATCGAAGAGAAAATCCTGACCGACCACCCCGACCAGAAAATGATCCGGGGCGCCGTGGCGTACTGGAACTTCCTTCCGCCTGATGAGCTGAATATCCTGCTGAGCCTGTATAGCAGGGTCACCCACAAGACATTGCGGATATCCAAGACCTTCGGCATCGAAGGCAAGAAGCTCCTGACTCCGGAAGACGATTACGATGCCTTGAAGGATTTCAATCACGCCTACGAAGGAACGACGTCCATTCTGGAGGGTATGCACCTCGAATACCAGCAACTCCTGAAGGACTACCCCGACCTCGCGGAACGGTTGGCCCTCCTGCCCGGCCGGGTCTTCAGCGGCAAGGCGCACCCCCAAACCGAAGCCAGAGCGGTCTTTTTCTGCTGGGCGCTTCCCGCCCTGAGCAAGAAACCGGATGGATCGGAGATCTGGAGCGAAGAAAACGGCACGACGGGCTGGTACCTCTACGATCTCATCGGAGAGCGTATCATTTCGGAACCGGCGGACATTATTGACCTGATCCGCAGCACCCCCACCACCCCACGCCAAAGGATCATTCCGGAAAAGACCCTTTCGGAGATTCGAGCCACTATAGAAAAACACATCAAGAACACCTATTTCAAGCGGATGCAGGCCCCCGTCGGCGTGAAGGCCGTTCTCAAGGCGTGGATGGAATTATCATAAACCGGAGGTATCGATGACCCTCTCGACCGCGTCCGTTCCATCCGCGACATTCCCGCCCTGATCGCCTACCTCCGTGACGAGTTGGACTGGCCCATCGGGGCCGAGGCTTTCGACGAACTGACCTTCGAATATGAGCCCGAAGAACTGGGCATCGACGCCCGGACCGCCGCCCGGATAGAAGAGATCAAGCAGTTGCGCCCTCTGGCGACCGGCCAGCCCTGGGGCGTTTTCTTCATCCGCTTCGAACCCAAGCGCCTGCCCGTCGTCGTCCTCCGCCGGATCCTGAGCCAACTGGTTGTCCGGAAACGCGCCTCGGCAAAGAAATCGGATCTGGCCGCCTGGAACCTCCACGATCTGCTCTTCATCTCCAACTACGGCGAAGGCGCCGACCGCCAGATCACCTTCGCCCATTTCACCCAGGATGCCGCCACCGGCGATCTGCCGACGCTGAAGGTCCTGGGCTGGGACGATGCCGACACCGCCCTCCACATCAGCCATGTTCACCACGAATTGCAAGAGAAGCTCCGCTGGCCGGAGAATGAAAAGGATCTCGACGGCTGGCGGGAGAGATGGTCATCCGCCTTCACCCTGCGCCATCGGCAGGTCATCACGACCTCGAAGGATCTGGCCGGGCGCTTGGCCGCCCTGGCCCGGCTGATCCGCCGCCGTGCCGACCAGGTCCTGAACGTGGAGACGGAGCGCGGCCCCCTGCGCCGTCTGCACAAGGCCTTCCGCGAAGCCTTGATCCATGACCTCAGCGAAGAAGACTTTGCCGACATGTACGCCCAAACCATCGCCTACGGTCTGCTCGCGGCTCGCCTCTCCCGGCCGATGGGGATCATCGCGGAAAATGTGGCCGATATGGTTCCTGTGACGAACCCCTTTCTCCGGGATATGCTCGGGACGTTCCTCACCATCGGCGGCCGGAAGGGGAAGATCGATTTCGACGAACTCGGCATCCAGGACGTCGTGGATCTCCTCAACAGCCCGGACACCCGCATGGAGGCGATTGTGCGGGACTTCGGCAACCGCACCCGGCAGGAGGACCCGGTCATTCACTTTTACGAGCTCTTCCTGGCCGAATATGACAAGAAAATGAAGGTCAAGCGGGGGGTCTTCTACACCCCCCAGCCCGTGGTCTCCTACATCGTCCGCAGCGTCCACGAACTCCTGCAAACGGAATTCGGCCTCACCAACGGTCTGGCCGATACGACGACCTGGGGGGAGATGGCAAAAAGAAACCCCGCTATCAAAATCCCGGAGGGCGTATCCCAGGAGGAACCCTTTGTTCAGATCCTTGATATTGCCACCGGCACAGCAACGTTTCTTGTGGAGGTGATCGATGTTATCCATAAAACAATGACGGCCAAGTGGCGGCGTGAAGGGCGGCTGGAGTTGGAGTTCGACAGCCTCTGGAATGAGTATGTGCCGAAACGCCTTCTTCCCCGCCTCTACGGCTACGAGCTCCTCATGGCCCCTTACGCCATCGCCCATATGAAGATCGGTCTGAAACTCTACGAGACCGGCTACCGCTTCGGTTCCGATGAACGTGTCCACGTTTACCTGACAAACGCCCTCGAACCGCCTTCACCGCTGGCAGAAGAAGCCGCCGCCAACCTCTTTGAAGCCCTTGGACACGAGGCCCAAGCCGTGAACGCCGTCAAGCGCGACAAACGTTTCACCGTCCTCATCGGCAATCCGCCATATGCGGGATGGTCAGCGAATCTTAGTCCTGCGATGCGTACGATAGTCGAATGCTACAAATTCATCGGCACTGATCGGATAAGGGAAAAAGGAGCACTACAGTTCGAAAAAAATCTTCAAGACGATTACGTAAAGTTCTTTGCGTGGACAGAGCAAGCCTCCACAACGGCTGGAGTTGGTATTCTATCATTGATTAGCAACAACGGCTTTCTCGAAACGCCAACCCTCCGGGGCATGCGATGGCATTTGCTTAGTTCCTTTTCTCAGCTTTTCCTATTTGACCTGCATGGCAGTACGAAACGTCCAATAAAGGCTGACGAGAGTGTATTTGACATTCAGCAAGGGGTTTCGATTAGCCTCTTCTGCAGAGCACTTTCAAGCCCCGCGGTTCCAAGTGTTAAAATATCTGACCTCGTTGGCGAACGTAACAAAAAGTACGCTTACCTACTGAACCATACTGTTCGTACTACACCTTGGAAATCAGTAACGCCATTGCCGCCTCTTTTTCAGTTCATCGATCTCGATTGTTCTCTGCACGTAGAATACAACTCATACCCGACTCTGGTTGAACTGATGCCGTTCTACTCAACAGGAACGGAGACGGGTTTCGATGGGCTACTTGTGGATTTTACCGAAGAAGAACTCCTTGCCAAAATCCGTCGCTTTGTAGACTCGCGTAAAACTGACGCGGAAATTGAAACTGAGTTCTCAGTGGGCGGAGGAACTGCGCGCAAGCTTCTAGAAATGAGGAAAGAGTTTAAAAATGATTTCGAGCTCAACGGACCGAGGTATTGCGTTCGTGGAACGTATCGCGTGTTCGACAGACGTGCCTACTATTTCAAGAAGGAATATCTCAAGACGAATAGCCTGAAAGTAATGAGAAATCTGTTGGAGACTCAAAATCGCGCACTCATTGCATTCAGGCAACAGTCCCAAGGTGGATTTCATCATATCTTCGTAACAAAGGAATTG
Organism: Syntrophaceae bacterium CG2_30_58_14; assembly: GCA_001873745.1. Taxonomy (GTDB): domain Bacteria; phylum Desulfobacterota; class Syntrophia; order Syntrophales; family UBA5619; genus UBA5619. Next base: position 14,842 of record MNZQ01000100.1, on the reverse strand, counting down.
GGTGACAAGAACGCGGTCTCGCTGAGAACTCGCGAAATAAACTATTACTTTCCTCTCCGAATTTTGCCAGACAGAGATGGCCTCACTTTAGAAAGCTCACCGTCACTTAACTTCAACGCTGAATTCTTAAAAGAATTAACGGGAAAATTTGGGATTGCGAGAGGGGGGCGAAACGGTCTTGCCCAAGGTCTCGCGCCTGAAGACATCTTCCATTATATCTATGGTGTGTTCCATAGCCCCACCTATCGAACCCGCTACGCCCAGTTCCTGAAGATTGATTTCCCGCGCTTGCCGCTCACGTCGAGTCTGGTGCTGTTCCACGAGCTGGCCCGGCTCGGCTGCGAGCTCGTCGCCATTCACTTGGTCGAGGCCCCGGAACAGACGGGCATTTCCATCCGACTCGACAAGATCGGCGGTTGGACATATGCTTACGCTACGCCGCCGCCCGTCCACGTTGCCTTCACCGGCCCGGCGGAACCTGTGGTTGACAAGGTGGGTTGGTCTGACAACACGGTCTGGATCGACGCCGTCAAACCGAAGAAGGGTGTGGCAGATGCCGATCTCACTGGCAAGGTCGGCTTCCGCGGCGTGCCGGAGGAGGTCTGGAACTTCCATATCGGCGGCTACCAGGTTTGTGAGAAGTGGCTCAAGGACCGCAAGGGAAGGACGCTCGGCGCTGACGATCTCATCCATTACCACCGCATTGTCGTGGCCCTCCACGAAACGATCCGCCTCATGGCCGAGATCGACCGTGTCATCGACGCCCACGGTGGCTGGCCATTGAAGTAATGAAATTTTGGTACAATAACGAGAACATTTGCTCCACCGTCTCAGAAGTCATAGATGAAAGGAATGGTACTTAACAAGGGGCGGACCTTTAGCAGCCCCGTATAAAAAATAACTCCTGGAGGGCAGAGTTATGTGGGATTTCATAGTTAAATACGCAGAAACCATTACGGCCATTGCGTCAACGATCGGTCTAATCTCACTTCTGCTGATTTATAAGCAGCTTCGTGATTCCCGAATTTGGAACAAGCTGCATTTTACATACACGTTTTTCCCTAACCCCTGTGAGTTTGAGGAAATAGAGATTTTCCTAGATGAAAGAGTTTCATTCTGGAAGCGAGATTCCCCATTTTCAGAGCTGGAAGTCAAGGCACTTCTGGGCCGAGAAACGCTAACCGAGGAGGAGCAAGATACACTGGCTAAGTCGTTTGGCGCATCGGTCAATAAAGATCAGACAGTGCGGGAACTTTGCGAAGCGGGGCGAAAACTCAAGTTGTATATGAACCAAATCGAATCCTATTGCGCTGCAATATCTTCTGGCATAATTGACTCAGAGTCCGCGAGGAACCTTTATCACTACAAATTCAAGCGTGCTTACGAAAGGGCGCTGCCGTGGATTGAAAAGTTCCGCTCGGCGAGAAACGAAGCAAGCATCTACATTGAAACTGCAAAAGTATTGAATGAATGGTATCCGGTTCCAAAAGGACAGAAGAAAAAATATTGATTTTTAGTGTTGTTTCGAAGATCTTGTCCACTACCACCGCATCGTTTTGTTACTTCACGTGAAATATAAAACGATCCAAGTGAGGCGATACAGGACCTCCACGAGCATCAAAACGAGGAAAGCCAATGAACACCGCAGAACTGCATGCTCTTCTGGATCGGCTACGAGCCGAACCGCGTGAAAGCGAATGGCTGGAATTCAAAACCAACCGCTATGAATGCCAATTGCTGGGTGAGTATCTATCGGCACTGGCCAATTCAGCTTGCCTTCACGGCAAACCCCGGGGGTATCTGGCTTTCGGGATTGAGAACGAAACCCACAATGTAGTCGGTACAACATTCGACCCCTTGGCGGAGAATGGGAAGGGCAACCAGCTCCTCCCCTTATGGTTGTCTCTTGGGCTACAACCCAATATCGGATTTGAAATCCACCCCTTTGATTACCAGGGTAACAGGGTAGTTCTCTTCGAAATCCATCCCGCCTTTGACCGGCCGGTCAAGTTTTACGGTACGGCTTATATCCGGGATGGATCCAGCAAGACTGAACTGGCAAAGTATCCTGAGAAAGAGAGGCAAATCTGGCAGCGTCGTTTGGACTGGAGCGCCCAGATTTGCGAGCGGGCACAAATCTCCGATCTTGAACCAGAGGCGCTTGCCAAAGCGCGGCGGGAATTCAAGGCCAAGATTCCACCCGATAAGCTTCCCGACGCGGCACTGGAGGTTGACGGCTGGGATGATGTCACTTTCCTCAACAAGGCCAAGTTGACCACGCAAGGGGCAGTCACCCATGCGGCTTTGCTTCTGCTGGGCAGGGATGAAACGACCACCCTGCTTGCCCCAGCCGTGGCACGTATCAGTTGGATATTGAAGAATGATTCCAACGAGGAACAAGATTATGAACACTTCGGTCCACCCTTTCTGCTGAATGTGGACAAGGTTCTGGTCCGCATCCGTAACCTGAAAGTGCGGGAGTTGCCGAACGGCACTCTGTTCCCGGTTGAGATGGTCCAATACGATCCATGGGTCATCCGCGAGGCCCTGCACAACTGCATTGCGCACCAAGATTACAGTTTACGGGGCAGGATCAACGTAGTCGAGAGTCCGACAAGCTTGATACTGGGCAACGTGGGAGGGTTTCTGCCGGGCAGCGTAGAGACGGTTATCCGTCAGGATGCACCCTTGGAGATCTATCGCAATCCCTTTTTGGCCGAGGCGATGGTCAATCTGAACATGATCGACACCCAGGGAGGCGGTATCAAACGGATGTTTCAATCGCAGCGGCGACGGTTTTTCCCTCTCCCCGACTACGACCTGTCCAATCCCGAACGGGTGGCGGTAGAGATTCCGGGACGCATTCTGGATGAGCGGTACACGCGCTTGTTAATGGCCAATACCGACCTTGACCTGGCCACAATCATGTTGCTGGATCAGGTACAGAAGAGAAAACGCATCAGCCTGGAAGCACATCGCAGGTTGAAGGCCGCCAAACTGGTCGAGGGGCGTTATCCCAATCTGATCGTAGCAGCCCAGGTAGCAGCGGCAACGGGTGAAAAGGCCAAGCATATCCGGGATAGGGGTTTCGATAATCGTTACTACAGGGATTTGATCCTGGACATGATCGGCAAGCACCAACCGGTATCGCGTGATGAGATCAACCAGTTGCTTCTGGACAAACTGCCGGAGGTGCTGAACGAGGATCAGAAGATGGATAAGATTCACAATCTCGTTTCATCCTTATCCGGGAAAAGAATTCGCAATATCGGCAGTCGCAGGATTTCGCAGTGGGTATTGGTTGAGGATGATAAACAATAAAACGAATCAGGTATATCAATAAACTTTACAGATGATAGGGAATAAACCTAATCATTCAAGTCTGATGCATTTGTTAACCGCGATAACTGAAGGTTGGATTAAACAATTCGACTAACAATGAACCCATTGGAAAAGAGACCAGAGGATGATGCAACTTGACCGCTTTAGATTGGATTCTCCACCAGCAGGAAGGGCATTTCTTCGAGCGGAAAAGCCGCTTTGACACGCAAAGGATCAGTATATCATTTGTTCTGAAAGAACGGTTGGAGTTCAAATTGTCCATAAGAGGACATACCCTATAGAATGATACAGGTAGGGAGCGTTGCGGCGGGAGAGGATGCGGCGATGGGCGCGGTATCACCTTCCTTGCTGTCTGTTAGCGTGAATCGGTAGATGAACATGAAAAACCTTCTGGCCCCCATCAGCACGATCTGCGTCTGCTCCCTTTTCATCGGTTGCAGTTAGGAGAGTCTCATCTTCTATCCCGAAATCCTGCCGCCGGACTATCCATTCGCCTTTTCCGAACCCTTTGAAGAGGTGACCGTGCCCGTGGAGGCGGCAACCCTGAACGCCCTGCTTTTCAAGGCCAAAAACGCCAAAGGGGTCGTTCTTTATCTGCACGGCAATGCCGGAAGTCTGAGGAACTGGGGCGATGTCGCCCGGGATTTCATCTCCCCTTCTCCGCGATCCTCGCCCAGGCGTCACGCAGGGTCGCGGTCCGGTTGAAGACCGGCGCCTCTTTTGAGGAATCCCCCGAATCCACGCAGAAATACCCCAGCCTCTCAAATTGGAACCGCTGCCCCGGCGCCGCGGCCGCGAGGCTCGGCTCCAGGCGGCAGGATTTCAGGGTCTCCAGCGATTTCGGATTCAGATAGGTCGTGAAATCGCCCTCTTCCGACAGCGCATCCGGAACGAGAAAGAGGCGGTCGTAGAGCCGGACCTCGGCCGGAACGGCATGGGCCGCCGACACCCAGTGGATCGTCGCCTCAACCTTCCGGCCATCCGGGGCGAAGCCGCTCCGCGTCTCCGGATCGTAGGTGCAATGGACCTCGATAACCTTGCCGGTGGCCGGATCTTTCACGACAGCGACGCAGCGGATGAAGTAGCCGTAGCGGAGGCGCACCTCCCGGCCGGGGGCGAGACGGAAGAACTTCTTCGGCGGAACCTCCATGAAGTCCTCCTGCTCGATGAGCAGTTCCCGGGAGAAGGGGACCTTCCGGGAACCCCTGTCGGCGTTCTTCGGGTGATAGGGGCAGTCGAACATCTCGACCTGCCCTTCCGGATAGTTGTCGATCACGACGCGGAGCGGCCGGAGGACGGCCATCACGCGGAGCGCCTTCTCGTTCAGGTCGTCCCGGACGCAGTTCTCTAAAAGCGCCATGTCGATCAGGCTGTCGTTCTTCGAGACGCCGATCTTTTCGCAGAATTTCCGGATCGCCTCCGGGGTGAAGCCCCTGCGGCGCATCCCGGAAAGCGTCGGCATCTGCGGATCGTCCCAGCCGGAAACGACCTTATTCTCCACCAGCTCCAGCAGCTTGCGCTTGCTCATCACCGTGTAGCTCAGGTTCAGGCGGGCAAACTCGATCTGCCGCGGACGGGGACCCTCGACCAACTGGTCCAGGAACCAGTCGTACAGCGGCCGGTTGTTCTCGAACTCCAGCGTGCAGATCGAATGGGTGATCCCCTCGATGAAGTCGGAGAGGCCGTGGGCGAAGTCGTACATCGGATAGATGCACCATGCGTCGCCGGTCCGGTAGTGGCTCTCCTTCTTGATCCGGTAGATGATCGGATCGCGCATCGTGACGTTCGGAGAGGCCATGTCGATCTTTGCCCTGAGGACGCGTGCCCCGTCCGCAAACGCACCGGCCCGCATCCGCTCGAAGAGGTCCAGGTTCTCCGCAACCGTTCGGTTGCGGAAGGGGCTCTCCTTCCCCGGCTCGGTCAGGGTGCCCCGGTACTCCCGGATCTCGTCCGCGTTCAGGTCGCAGACATAGGCCAGGCCTTTGCGGATGAGCTCCCGGGCGTACTGATAGAGCTGTTCGTAGTAGCCGGAGGCGTAGTAGAGGCGATCCCCCCAGTCGAACCCCAGCCATTTCACGTCCCGGATGATCGACTCGACGTACTCCATGCTCTCCCCGCTGGGGTCCGTGTCGTCCAGGCGCAGGTTGCAGGTTCCACCGTACTGGGAGGCGATCCCGAAATTGAGGCAAACCGATTTCGCGTGTCCGATGTGGGGGTAGCCGTTCGGCTCGGGCGGAAAGCGCGTGGCCACGCGCCCCTGGTGCTTGCCCGTTTTCATGTCGTCGTCGATGATGTCCCGGATAAAATCAGAGGGAAGGGATGGGGTGGTCTGGTCCATATCTGCAAATTCCTTTCTTCAACCCTTAAGTCGATCGAGTCGGGATATCTTTCTTTTCCCGATCCTGTCGATCCGAACCGTAGAGATATTGTTAGCACATTTTTAGCCGGAATTCCGCCATTTTCTTATTCTTCGGCACGGTAGGTGCGGTCCATAAAATATGGGTATAAAAACGGTACGGTACGGCGTATAATGGCGGCGCCTTGGGAGGGATGATTTGGAAGATCCCACGGAAATCCAATGCCTTGGAGGAAGCCACACTATGCTGATGACGGGAAGCCAATACGAGGAAAGCTTGAGGAAACGGAATCTGGTCGTTTATCTCTTCGGCGAACGGGTCGAAAACGTCGTGGACCATCCGCTGATCCGGCCGTCGCTGAACGCCGTCGCGCTGACCTACGACCTCGCCCACTGTCCCGAACACACAGAGATCATGACGGCGACCTCCCACCTTACCGGCCGGCGGATCAACCGCTTCACCCACATCCACCAGAGCACGGACGATCTCGTCAAAAAGAGCAAGATGGGGCGGCTTCTCGGTTCGCTCACCGGCTGCTGTTTTCAGCGCTGCGTCGGGATGGACGCTCTGAACGCACTGTCGATCACGACGCACGCTCTCGACGCCCGCCTGAAAACGGACTACCACCGCCGTTTTCTGAAGTTCCTGGAATACGTCCAGCAGAACGACCTGACCTGCGACGGCGCGATGACCGATCCGAAGGGGGACCGGTCGCTTGCGCCGCACGCCCAGGCGGACCCCGACCTCTACCTCCGCGTGGTGGAAAGGCGGACAGACGGGATCATCGTCCGCGGGGCGAAGGCCCACCAGACCGGCGCGGTGAACTCCCACGAGATCATCGTGATGCCGACGATCGCGATGCGGGAGGCAGACCGGGATTACGCCGTCGCCTTCGCGCTCCCGAGCGACGCCCCGGGGATCACCTACATCCTCGGCCGCCAGTCCTGCGATACCCGGAAACTGGAAGGGGCGACCTTCGACCGGGGGAACCTTTTCTTCGGCGGCCATGAGGCCTTCGTCGTCTTCGACGACGTCTTCGTCCCGTGGGAGCGGGTCTTCCTCTGCGGCGAGCACGAATTCGCCGGCGGTCTCGTCGAGCAGTTTGCCTCCTACCACCGGCAAAGCTACGCCTGCAAGGTCGGCGTGGGGGACGTTCTGATCGGCGCCGCACAGACGGCGGCGGAGTACAACGGCGTGGCAAAAGCGTCGCACATCCGCGACAAGATCATCGAGATGAACCACCTGAACGAGACCCTCTACTGCGGCTGCATCGCCTGCGCCGCCCTGGGTCACCGCGAGGCGAGCGGCACATATATGGTGGATACGCTCCTCGCCAATGTCCACAAGCAGAACGTAACCCGATTCCCCTACGAAATCGCCCGGCTCGCCCAGGATATCGCCGGGGGGCTCCTCGTCACGCTGCCTTCGGAAAAAGACCTGAAGGCCCCGGAGACCGGCCGCTGGCTGGAGAAGTATTGCCGGGGCCGGGCCGACGTCCCGGCGGAACACCGGATGCGGATCCTCCGGCTGATCGAAAACCTGACGCTCGGGGCGGCGGCCGTCGGCTACCTGACGGAATCGATGCACGGGGCGGGCTCGCCGCAGGCGCAGCGGGTGATGATCGCCCGCGGGGTGAACATGAAGGAGAAGCAGGCGGCCGCAAAACGCCTCTGCGGCATCCCCGAAGAATAGAGAGGGGCCGCCGGTGACGCACCTCCTTGGGGTACGTTATTACTCCGGCGATCAAACCTATAAAACGTCATGACGGACCCCGTATCAGGTACGGGGCAGGCCCGATCCGGCATCCAGTCCTCTTCTGGATTCCCGCTTTCGCGGGAATGACGACTTTGATATATATTGCCGCCGGAACGGAGGTGAAACGGTTGCCGGATCAGGAATACCGCAGAGCCATCGACCTCTCCCGGAAGATTGCCGCCGAGGTCGGAACGCCCCGTTTCTATCTCGAACGGGAAGAAGAGGTGGCCCTGTCCCGGAAATGGTTCGCCGCCGAACCGCTGGTCGAAAAGGCGCTGCGGATCGTCGGGGAACGGGAGGATTGTCTCGGCCACGGCCTCATCCACGTCCGGAAGGTGGCCATCGATGTCGGCGCGTTGATCCTGATCGAGGAAGGGGGGGCGCCCGCTGATGTACGCGTCCGGCGGTTTGTCCTCCTCGCCCACCTAAGCGGCCTCCTCCACGACATCCGGCGGTCGGAGAAGAACCACGCCGAGCTCGGTGCGGACGAAGCGGCAGCGATTCTGGCCTCCTTCCCGCTGAGCGATGAAGAGTGCGCAGATGTCGCCGGCGCCATCCGCAACCATGAGGCCTTCCGGCCCTCCCGGACCGAGACCGGTCCCAAGGCGCGGCTCCTCTCCGACGCGCTCTACGATGCGGACAAATTCCGCTGGGGGCCGGACAACTTCACGGAAACCCTCTGGGCGATGATCATCCCCCGCGGGATTCCGCTGCAGGCGCTCCTGCCCCGATTTCTCGCCGGTCTCGAGGGGATCCGGAAGGTCCGTGAGAGTTTTCGGACGGCAACGGGGCGCGAATACGGCCCCGATTTCATCGACCGCGGCCTCATGATCGGCCGCAGGCTCTATGAGGAGCTTACCGCCGATATAATATAAACCCATCGGAAACTGATTTACGGGAGAAAAGATATGGAATGTGTGACCAAAAAGGAGGCAGGAATGACGTTATTGACCATCCGGACGACGGCCCGGTGCGAGATGATCGACATCACGGAGCGTGTCGCGGCGGCAATCCGGGAAACGGGGATCAAAAACGGCGTCTGCCATCTCTTTGTGCCCCACACGACCGCGGCGGTCACGATCAATGAGAATGCCGACCCGGATGTTCAGCGAGACATCCTTGCCGTCCTGGACCGGATCGTCCCGCTCGCCGACCGTTACCGGCATGCGGAGGGAAACGCCGCCGCCCACATCAAAGCCTCCCTTTTCGGGGCGTCGCAGACCATCTTCATTGAAGAGGGCCGGCCCGTTCTCGGGACGTGGCAGTCCATTTTCTTCTGCGAGTTTGACGGTCCGCGGACGAGAAAGATCCTGGTCCGACCGACGGCCGATTAACGTAAAAAGGCATGAATCTGTCCCCTTTTTCTGATGACCTATCGGCCCCACTTCATCTTGGCATAAAACATTCCGCAGCCCAGAACCAATGCTATGCCATTCCAAATGATGACAGACATCAACCCATTCAGAATTCCATAGACCAGCCAGAAGGCGATACCAATGATAAAAAACAAACTGAAGGTCAGGCTTATCTCATGGGCGCTCTTGAGCTTGAAAAGTCGCCATACCTGTGGGACCATTCCCATAGTCGTTAGAAATCCGCCGACAAATCCGATCAGTTCCTTCCAGTCCAAGTGTTTTCTCCCGCTTTTCCTACATGGAAAACTTATAACCAATCCATACGCCAATAATCCCGCCTATAAAGCTGCCCAATAATGAGACCATGAGGTCGTCGAACCCAAAAAGAGCAGGCAGATACCCTCCCGCTAGAGAACCTGCAGCCATTCCCAGCATAATCAGCTTTTTCCGAGACATGATTGTTGCCATCCATTGAATATTTATAAGCAAATCCATCCCATATTTTAATACTATACTGCCGTAGCTCAGATTTTACCATGAATTCATCTCCGCACTGAAGTCAGTAAAATGTTGGTAACGTATTCATAGGCCAATTCTTTGAAGAAAGGCAGGTCCTTACGAACTTCCCCCACGGGGTTTGACCGCCGATGCAACTCCATTTTCAAAGATGTGTAGGCTGTGATCCGATAACAGGCAATCCCTCCGGATTCGACCTCCATGACCTTGGTCCGACGTCGTACTGCCGCGTCCTTCATAATGGCTTCGACGCTCTGAAAAATGCAGGTTATAAGTAATAATGTTCACTGCGTTTCCTCCTCGATAACCGAGGAGTTGTAGGTGTGGTCATTTTCAGCCAAATCAGCCTTTCCCTTGATAAACTCTCGCTGATTACGAAGAGAAAGGTAGTAAAAAAATCTCGCAGCAATAACCCAGCTTACTACACCCTTGCGCAATGCCTGGGATAGAAATATGCCTCTGGGCAGGTTCTCCAACTTGATGTCGTCATAGCGGACCTTCCTGCTCTCCAGGCGGTTTACCGCCGTCCGGATCGTACCGCAGAGGGAATTGAAAGGGGCCGGGGCATCTTCCGCCTGCGCCTCCCCACCCTCGGGCCTTTTTGAGGAGTTTCGTGAGCCTTCTGTTGGCAACCGGGTTCACAAGGACGTCTTCGAAGACGGTCATCAGACCGGGATTTTCGAGGTTGGCCGCAAAGGGATATCCCTGAGAAACGCCGATTCCCCCCTTTTTGACGGAATCCTGGATTTTCGGTGGAAGCCTCAGCAATGATAGCAGATTTTACATCTTAGCTTATGGATACGCCTGACCATTTGGCGATTGGGCCAACAGTTGGCCCATGCTCGTTTTCGACCCGCGCCGGATCGAGTTTGTACCGCATCAAAACCGTCGAAATCTGATCGAGGGCGATGCCGTCGCCATGCCCAATATTCTCCAGCCCCATGGCCCCGCAGGGCTTCGTACGTGTTGTTGTTATTTATTTTTATAAATAGTCCACTCATTAGTGAATACGCTATACGATATGGCTTTCCCTGTTTTTGTTTTATAGCCGCGCTCATTCAAAAGCGAGACTACTTGCACTTTTGTCATCCCTTCTTCCTTCAGACATTTTTCAGCAATTTCCATGGCCTCATTAAATTGCGCAAGATATTTCTCCCTTTTCGTCAATTTCCTTTCTGCAATGACGGCGTTATTGGCGCTATAGGCGATAAACTCAGCCTCCTTAGCTATTTTTTTGTTTCTTTCTATCTCTTGCATTTCTTCATAGAGAACACAATCGCGAGTGCAGGAGGCTTTGAAGATATTCTTTTCACATCCGCAGTTGAAATTCACCTTACTGTTGAAAATGTATTTGACATTTGACTTCGTACTATGTCTTATGCGTGATCGTGAACTTTGCGAAATGCGCAACAGTTCGTCCATGTAGTGTTCCAATATCCAATTCAGGCATTGAGATTCAGACATACCAATGTATTTGAACCAGGCCGCAAGATACTGAGTGACATCCTGACGGGCGGGCTTCGGTTCGGTTTCGGAAAAGCGAGCAAGATCAACCCCATTTTTGACCAAATCCTCAATACATAAATAAAGCTGTTTTGTTTCGATTTCATCCGTGATTGACTTAAGTTTTACAAACTGTTCGTCCATTCCCGTATTCTCCTCACAAACAGTATGCTTTCAGCGATATCGGCAAGGCGTTGTCGCGCTGATATTTGCCTGCTTTACCCGGCAGGCTCGCCCGCCCCGCCAGAGCCGCTTTCCTTGACAGACACGCTTTCCCCGGCAGACACGCTTGCCCTGGCGTACCAGCGGTCAACCTGTGCCAAGTCGCTGACGGACAGGGCGGACAGAAAGGCCAGGCGAGCCGCTTCCGGGCTTTTCTTGAGATACCAGGACTTTCCGGCATGAAATATGGCCGATTGCATATCGCCGGCCAGGAAGCTTTCTCTGCCCATAAACAGCTCCCGGGCCGCCGCACGGGTGATCATTTCCAGGATGGACAGTTCACAACCGCAGCGGGGGCATTCCCGCACATCCTCACTTTTCTTGCCGCAGGCGGGGCAGGCAATCGTCATCAATCCTCCAGATAGAACAGCATATCGGAGAGGGATTCATTCAATCTGCCAACGGTTCCCCAATCATGCCCCGCAATGGCCCGCCGGTTCTTCTCCAGCAGATCCGTTAGTTCCGCGGCGTCTTCCTCGTTCACGCCGGGGATCATCCCTTCCGCTCGTTTGCGCAGCGACTTGGCCCGGTTGATCAATCCCTGTTTGTCCAGGACCACGTCGCCATCGTCTCGTTCGCCGCCGCCTTCGTCATCCCCGTCCGCTTCCACATCGTCATCTTCCCTAAGAAAGGATTCGATATTGGAGCGTTTTTCTTCCAGGTTGGTCCCTGTTCCCTTGTTGGCCGTGTCCATGGTCACGGTCCTGGCAAGACCGGTGGCCTTTTCCTTCGCCGTCACCTTGAGGATGCCGTTCACGTCTAATTCGAGGTTGAGCAGAATGAGGTTCCCCGCTTTTGCCTTGCTCAGGCCCTTGATCCAGAAATTCCCGATAAAGATATTCTCGGAGGCCAGGGGTTCATCTCCCTGAAAAATTTCCACCAGAATATCCTGCTGGTTATCATAATTGGTGTAAAACAATTCTTCCTTGCCGACGGGGAGGGCCGAATTGCGTTTGATCACAGGCACGTACACATCACTCGTCATCCTCCCTTGATATTCCCCGATGGCCCGGGTGCCGAAGGTATAGGGAGTAATGTCCACCAGGATGGCTTTGGTCTTCGCCCCGCTCATCGCCGCGCCCTGAATGGCGGCGCCCATGGCGACAATAAGATCAGGATTTATTTCATGATGCGGTTCGATCCCCATGTCATCCTCGAGCATGCGGGCAACCAGGGGCGTCCGGGTCGAGCCGCCGACGAGGATGATCTTGTCAATCGCCTTGGGGAGAAACATGGCGTCCTTCAGGCAGGAATGGACGGCGATCATCGTCTTGCGGAGCAGCGGCCGGATCATCTCCTCGTATTCTTCCCGGGATATTTCCACATCAAGATGGCGATCCCCGACGATAAATTCTTCCCGGATCGTCGCGAACGGCCGGTCGGAGAGGGTGCGCTTGGCCTTTTCCACGGCTACCCAGAGGCGGTTCGCCGCCTTGAGATCGCTTTTCAGGTCAATGCCGTACTTTTTCTTAAAGGGCAGGGCGACATGATCGCTCAGGAGCCGATCGAAGTCATCGCCGCCGAGGTGGGTGTCGCCGTGGCTGGATCTAACTTCCACAATGCCGTTTTCCATCTCCACAAGGGAAGCGTCGAAGGTTCCCCCGCCCAGATCGTAGATGAGGATCCGCTGTTTCTCCTCACGACCCGCCTCATAGGCCAGGGCGGCCGCCGTTGGCTCGTTGATAATCCGGACCACGTCGAGCCCCGCCAGGATGCCTGCCTCCCGGGTCGCCTGCCGCTGGGCGTCGTCAAAATACGCCGGGACCGTGATGACCGCTTTCTCCACCTTTTGGCCGAGATATGTTTCCGCGGCGCTTTTGAGTTTCCCCAGAATAAAGGAGGATATTTCCTCGGGGCTGAAGGCCTTGTCCCCGAGAGGTAAGGTGATCTTTTCCCCCATACGGCGTTTGATCGACAGGATGGTTTGCTCCGGATTGGCCACCATCTGATTCTTTGCGGTTCGACCGACCATCAGTCGGCCCTCATGGTCAATGCCCACGCAGGAGGGCATGATCGTTTCCCCTTCCACGGGGATCACCTCAGGCCTCCCTTCCGTGCGCAAGCAGGAGATTTCCGAATTGGTTGTTCCCAGGTCGATGCCAACGATGATTTTCATTTTATTTATGGCTCCTTTTGCTTTGATATGGTGACTTTCGCCAGTTTCAGGACGTGATCCCCATAAAGATACCCGCCGGAAATCTCTTCCACGACTGTATGAGGCGGACAGGTATCCGTGGCCACGACGCCGACGGCGATCATGACGGCGGGATCAAAGGGGGCCCCGGTGGTGGGAGTGCACCTGACCCCCTCCCCGGCCAGAAATTCGTCAAAATGAGACATGGCCAGAAAAAACCCGTCCATGACACTATGGGAACATGATGCTGCATCGTGTCCCCACATATCCTGCTTTTCCTGCCGATCCGCCTGATTCACCTGACCTATCTGCTTTTTGTGATCTTTCCACTTACCCTTGTCTCTTGGGGACACCTTGCCTCTCCCTAACATCCTTTCCCAGAGACCGGGCCGGGCGGCAAGGTGTCCCCTTGGCGGCGGGGCGTTCATCTCTTTCAGCTTTTCGTCAAACCGCCGCATTCGCTCATGGATTTCCACTATTTGCAGGAGGATTCCCTGCCGGGCGATGAACTCCGTGTTTTCCTGTTCTTTGGTCAGGTTGTCTAACCGCTGCGCCAAAGAGGTCATGACGCCCTTAAAATCCCCCAGATGCTCGCCAAACTGGAGAAAGGTCTCATGGCTGCGCCGGGAGTTTTTTCGGAATTCATTCCGCAAAACGCAAAGCTCTTCATAGAATGAATACAGATCGGGTTGCTCTTCCGTCTCCGCAAGGACGGGCTCTTCCTGAAGATCTTCTAACCAGCTCAGACAATTATCCAGGATTTTATCCTGCCAGGGAGGCGTTGCTGCCGGTTCTATGCCGCCGTCATCATTAACTTTTTCAAGTTCATTCACTTCTGCGAATTTATTCAATTCCCTTGGTTCTTCCATTTCTTCCATTTCTTCTATTTCTTCGTGCATTTTCGTAAATACACTTTCATCTGTTCAAAGGCCATCGGTTTTCGCTTTTCGCAGACCCGGACGCGCTGCAGAAAGGCGTGAAAAGGCGTGTCGCCAGGTACATCCCTGTTAAAGAGATAGTGCTCCAGCCGTAATTTCTCACTCTTGACCAGTTCATAGGCCTGGCTGATCCGCTTGAAGGCCTCCGGATCGCTATCGGGAGAAAACCGCCGCACCAGCTCCAAGTAGGCCTTCCGAATCGTATCGTCGTCGGCCTGCGGAGATACACCCAACACTTCATAAGGATCCATAATATCGTCGTCTTTCCAAAAAAAATCGTCAAAAAGGGCAGTCCGGATCGTCAAAAAGTGAGGCCTGAGAAGTCGCGGCCTTTTTCTTTTTCCGCCGGGAAGACGACTTGCCGCGGGGCTCGAATATTCTCTCGATTTCATCAGCAAAATCCTCAAAATGCTCTTTAAAATCGTCTTCTTCGCGGTTATCGTCTTCATCATCTTCTCTTGGATCGTCGTCATCATCCTCCTCAAAGGATGATGACAGGAATTCCTCGACCTGCCTTATCTCCTTGCCCAGCAGATTGATCAGCAGGCGTTCATTCCTTTCAACCGCAAGGGCCTGAATGTCCCTCAGCCTTTGCAGATCCTTTTCCGTGGGAGGCCGCTGAAAAAGATGCGCGCTTTTGTCGTACAGATACTGGAAGTAGAGAAAGAGGGGCGACTTGGGGTCTAGGTTGAGCATCTTTTTAACGTATCGGTGGATGAG
>MNZQ01000091.1 GCA_001873745.1 Syntrophaceae bacterium CG2_30_58_14 | reverse complement strand
AACCCTCTCCGCACGCCGACGATGGATGTTGAGAAGGAAAGATTACTTCACATAGCCCAGATTCTTCAGAACTTCCGTGAAGAATTTGACCTCGTCGTCCCAGTATTTTCTCGTTTCCTCGGGGCCCAGGTATCCCGGACGGGCATATAGATGGTTGTCCTGAACGAATTTCTTATAGACCGGTACATCGAGGGCCTTCTTGATCACGTCGTGAAGATATTTGATCCGGTCCGGCGGCGTGCCCTTCTTAACCCCCCAGGCCCTCATCAGGCCGTGCGTATAATTGATGCCAAGCTCTGCCGTGCAGGGCACGTTCGGGAGCGCCGGATGCCTCTTTTCCATGATCACCGCAAGCGACCGCAGTTTGCCGGCTTCAATCAGCGGCAGCGTTTCGGCCAGCTCCTCAACAGCGCCATGAATATGTCCCCCCATGATCGCCGCTTTGATCTCCGCCCCGGAATCGAACGGGACGAACGTCACATCGACACCCACCCCCTTGAAAAAGGCCACCGTCTGGATCTCGGACCATCCCCCCGGCGAGGTCCCGGCGAACTTCAGCATCTTGGGATGCTTCTTTCCATACTCGACCAGATCGGCAAGCGTCTTGAACTTGGAATCGCCGGCAATCGTCACGGCGGAAGTATCCCACTGGATTCTCATGATGGGATCAAAATCCCTCAGCAGTTGTGAACGGGTTTTCGGTTTGACGGCGTCGATGAGATGGGATGTGGTAATGGCGAGAACCTCGTAACCGTCGGCAGGCTGCTGGGCGACATAGAGCATTCCCTTGGTCGCACCGCCGCCGGGCATATTGGTAATCACCAGTGGAACTTTCAGCAGCGGTTTCAATCCCTCTCCTACGGCCCTTGCCGCCGTGTCGCTGCCGCCGCCGACGCCGAACGGGACGATGATTTCAATGGCCCGCTCCGGATACGGCGCCGCCGAGACGTTCCCGACGCCCGCCATAAGCCCCATAACAACAAAGACCGCTAAAAAAAACATCACTCTTTTCATATCTTTCCCTCCTTTTTTCGGTTCATACGGTTATTGGGTACGGTTTGAATCTCATCGGCTCAAGAAAGACTGCTTTGCTGCACACCGCTGCGGTAAAGCATGAAAGCCGGTGCAGTATATGGGCTTTCCCCGGAGCAGTCAAGCACAATCGCAACTAACCCAAGACCGCGCCAAATATCACTTGAACTTGAGCAGGAAAGGGGATATAGACCGCCATACTTCGTACAATACATAAAGGAGAGCAGCCGGCATGGCAACGGTATTGAAAGATTCATTGCAGACGATACAAACACACAGGGCCCTAAGCCCCCATTACACGGAACTTCTCGATATCCTGGAAGAGATCATGATCCTCCGCGAGGAATACCGCCGCCGGATACAGCGGGAGACATTCCCCGTCGATGAAAAGTTGATCCCTGCCAAGATGGCCGGAGGATTCCCCCTCGTCGATTTTTCTTCGGTCACCGGCGACCTTACCGAACCGCAGCAGTATTTTCTGGCCCTGCTGGAAATCGCGGAAAAGAGGGCGCCCGGCGAAACCGATAAAATAGCACAGAATATCATCGAGGGTAAAATCCGTTTCAACGACCTGATCTACGAATCCTTCAACCCGCTGCCCGAGGAAGAAGAGGCGGCGGACGACGAGGAGAACCCCTCCTTCGATCTTGTAGAGCTCTTCATCGAAGAGAGCCTGAGGCCGGCCCTGGAGATGGTTGCGACACGCTACGGCGCCGCCGCCACGAAGGCGGGCTGGAAGGAGGGTTACTGCCCCATCTGCGGTCGCGAACCCAAGATCGGCGAGATTCGGGGCAAGGCGGAAAACCGTTACCTTTTCTGCAATCAGTGCGGCTTCGAGTGGAGCTACCGGCCCATCAAATGCCCCTTCTGCGGCAACGAGGAGCAACAGAGCCTCGCCTACTTCACGATCGACGGGGATGAACGTTACCGCGTCGATGTCTGCAACGAGTGTAAGCGTTACATCAAGATGGTCGATTTCCGGGAGGCGAAACAAAAGGCGGATCTGGACGTGGAGGACATCGCCACGCTCCATCTGGATATGCTGGCCAACGACGAGGGCTATGACTGACGACCCCTTGAAGCCGGAGAAAATGGATGGACGACCGAAACATCGCGGCAATCATCCGCCTTCTGGAGCGGGAGCTGGAAAAAAATGAGCTCCCCATCGTTACGAAGCTGGCCCTGGAACACCGCGACCCCTTTGAGATCCTGATCTCCACGCTCCTCAGCCTCCGGACCAAGGATGAAGTGACGGCGACGGCAACAAAGCGGCTCTTCGCCCTCGCCTCCACGCCGGAAGAGATGGTTGAACTTGCCGAAGAGGAGATCCAAAAAGCGATCTACCCCGTGGGATTTTACCGGAACAAGGCCGAGACGATTCGCTATGTCTGCCGGGAGCTTATCGACCGTTTCCGGTCCCGCGTGCCGAACAGCATCGAAGAACTGCTGACCTTCCGGGGGGTCGGGCGAAAGACGGCCAACCTCGTTGTCGCCCTCGGGTTTAACGGGGCCGGTCTCTGCGTGGACACCCACGTGCACCGGATCTCCAACCGCATCGGCTACGTCCGGACGAAAACCCCCGACGAGACGGAACGCGCGCTGCGGGCAAAACTGCCTCCGGAACACTGGTCCCGCTACAACACGCTGCTCGTCGCCTTCGGGAGGAACACCTGCCGCCCCGTTTCTCCTCTCTGCAGCGGCTGCCCGGTGGCGGCATATTGCGATCGCGTCGGCGTAATCAAAAGCCGCTGACGGATCGATCCCCATTTCGCAGGCATCGATATCCCCGGGAAGATCATCCTTTTGCGTTGACACTTTTTTGTATGGTGGTACAATCGGGCCAACATGAACAACGCCCCTGTTCCGGCAGCGGGCATAAGAGAAAGGGGAACGTTTAAATGGCCATCAAAGTAGGAGTCAACGGCTTCGGAAGGATCGGGAGGAACATCATCCGGGCCGCGGAGGGCGATCCGTCCATCGAATGGATCGCGGTCAACGATATCGCGGATGCGAAAACCCTGGCCCATCTTTTCAAATATGATTCCGTGCACGGAATCTACAAAGGCGATGTCCAGGCCAAAGAACATTCCATCATGATCGACGGCAAGGAGATCCGCGTGTTTTCCGAAAGGGACCCGGCCAGGCTGATCTGGAAGGAGATGGGGGTCGATATCGTGATCGAATCGACGGGTCTTTTCACCTCACGGGACAAGGCGCATGTGCACATCTCCTCCGGCGGCGCCAAAAAGGTGCTGATTTCCGCCCCCGCCAAAGACGAGGACATCACGATCGTCATGGGGGTCAATGACTACCGGTATGATCCGCAAAAGCACCACATCATCTCTAACGCCTCCTGCACCACCAATTGTCTGGCGCCCGTCGCCAAGGTTCTGCATGAGAACTTCCGGGTCAAAAGAGGGCTGATGACCACCATCCATTCCTACACGAATGACCAGAGAATCCTGGATCTTGCGCATCAGGACCTTCGCCGGGCCAGGGCCGCCGCGATGTCCATGATCCCGACCACCACCGGGGCCGCAAAGGCCGTCGGCCTCGTGCTTCCGGAACTGAAGGGAAAGCTCAACGGATTCTCCATGAGGGTTCCGACACCGGACGTCTCGGTCGTGGATCTCGTCGCCGAAATCGAGAAAGATGCGACCGTCGAAGAGATCAACGCGGCCATGAAAGAGGCGGCCGAGGGTAAAATGAAGGGGATCCTCGCCTATTCGGATGAACCGCTGGTCTCGATCGATTATCTCGGCAACCCGCACTCCTCCATCGTGGACGGAAAATCGACCATGGTGATCGAGGGCAATCTGATCAAAGTCCTTGCATGGTACGACAACGAGTGGGGCTTCTCCCGCCGGATGATCGATCTGCTGAAGCTCGTAGCCAAAAGCCTCTGAGCGGGGGACGTCTTTGGTTTCCTAAGAGAGAAGTATTCGCAACTGTTTCAAAAAAAGAAAGGAGGATGGCGTATGAGTCAAGTGGAAGTTTTTGAGAACAGGCGACCGGTTCTCGGCGTCAACAGCCTGGGGCGAATAGGGAAGCTTACGCTCTGGCACCATATCGCCAGAAAATATTTTCAGGAAATCGTCGTCAATGTTGGCCGTGGGGTTGGCGCCGGACTTTCCGCCATCGCTCAAGTGATCGAAAAGGATGCGACCTATGGGACCATCCACCGGTTCCTGCGCGGCGTCAATGCGGAAAGGATGATCCGGATTGTGGATGAAAAGAGGGGCGCGCTCCTCATCGACGGCATCCCCGTGACCATTCTGCGGGAGGCGCGAAACCCCGCCGATATCGGCTGGCGGAACCACGGCGTCGATGTGGTGGTGGAATGCACCGGAAAATTTCAGGACCCGACCATTGCTCCGGATGACAAAAACGGCTCCCTTGCCGGACACCTTGCCGGCGGGGCAAGAGTCGTTATCAATTCCTCGGCATTCAAAATAAAAAACAAGGCATTGGCCATGCCGGACGATGCAGTCACACTGATCTACGGGATCAACCACACCGCATTCGACTACAAGAAACATCGGGTCGTTTCAGCGGCCTCCTGCACGACAACCGGCCTCGCGCACATGATCAAGCCGCTCCTCGAAAATCAGGCGACCAGCAAGATCCTCACCGCCTCGATGTCAACGGTTCATGCCGTCACAAACTCGCAGAGCATCCTCGATAAGACGCCGAAGGCCGGCGAAAAGGATTTGCGCAAGGGCAGAAGCACGCTGAACAACATCATCCTGACTTCCACCAATGCCGCCGAAGCGTTGAGTCAGGTGATTCCGGAGGTGAAAAATATCGGTTTTATGGCGGACTCGATCCGGGTGCCGACGAATACCGAATCCTTGATCATCTTGAATGCGACTTTTCAAACCCGCCCAAACAAAGACGGCGCCGATCCCCCCTTGAGCAGAGACAGGCTCAACGACATCTATAAAAAGGCGGCGAACGATCCCGAACATCTGGTGGTCTATTCGGAAGAGCAGAACGTATCGACCGATCTGATCGGAATGGATGCGGCCATTGTGATCGAAGGACAATTCAACCATACCCGGACCGCATTCATCGATGTGGACCTCTCCCATGTCCCCGATCTGCCGGAGGCGTTTCTCAAGACGTTATCGCAATCGGTCCTGCGGATCCCCGTGGTTCACGCCAAGATATTCGGCTGGTATGACAATGAATACGGCAGCTACACGAACAGGCTCGGCGATTTGACCGCATACATCCATCAAAGCCTGTTTCGTTGAGGATGATGGGGGCCCACCTTACCTCGTATCTTAAGCTGCTATGTGGGGTCTGACTTCCCGGTCAATGCTGGACGCCGATAAATCGCGCGCCGATTCAAGCTCGTAGCGTGTTTGAAGATTCATCCAAAATTGAGCAGAATTCCCGAAAAAACGAGACAGCCGCAGGGCGGTATCCGCGGTTATGCCGCGCTTTTCAAGCACGATCTCGTTGATCCGCCTTGCCGGCACGCGGATGCTTTCGGCCAGGCGGTACTGACTGATGCCCATCGGCTTCAAGAACTCTTCCAGTAAAATCTCTCCGGGATGCACCGGAGGAAAATCCCTCCCGTTCATACTCCCTCCTTAGTGATAATCAACGATTTCAACATCGTTTGCATTTCCATCTTGCCAGACAAAGCAGACGCGCCACTGCTCGTTGATGCGGATGCTGTGCTGCCCCCGTCTATCGCCTGACAGCGCCTCAAGCCGATTGCCGGGAGGTGTCCTTAAATCTTCCAGATCCCTAACTGCGTCAATGATTTCCAATTTCCGGGCCGCCGCCTTCTGAATCGCCTGCGGCAGGGTTGCGGAAAACTTTCCCTTGAATATTCTCTCGGTTTCCCTGCATCGGAATGACGTGATCATGGTTCGATAATAACGATATCCGTTATCATTGTCAAGGGCAAATTCTTCCCCTGCGCGCGTTCTGGTTTTGTTGTGTCAACTTCCCTCGACATGACACGCATTGCCTTGGTAGTCCTGCCAATCCTTGAGGCGCATCATTATCATTGGAAACAGTACGAAATTTAAGCGGTCCATGCGGATCAGTTTCATCGAGGATCCGTCGGTGATCCGGGATATCCTCAATCATCTGGGACTATGGCTGGCAAGGGCAAGACCGCCGCCAAAAGCTCACGCCCCATGGGGACATGATGCCGCATCGTGTCCCCATGAATGCGCCGCCCACGATCTTCAGCTTCAAACACACGCTGATACGATCTACGGCCTGTCCTCGACCTGATCGGGGAGCGACCCCGAATACTCTTGGGATGCCTATATCCATGCATAACGCCTCATCAAAAAAAGCGTGCCGGAGAGGTCTGTCTGAAATATGCCCCAAAATGCCATCTTGCCGGGTGACGCGACCAAAATGTGGGATGATTTCTAAAAGAGCGGCCGCTGCTCCATCTTTCTTACCCTGTCGCATCCCCAGCCCCTGCTTTTTGATGCAAAATAGATGAAAAATATCCCTTGACAAGCCAAAACAGCCCCCCTATACACCACCCGTCGAAAAGCAATGTCTTATCAATTCAATTCAATTCTTTCTTTGACACACACCGGCCATTCACATATAGTCCATCCGTCTTCAGAACAATTTGCGATCAAATCACGGAATCTTTAGACCGGCGGTAGGGGGCTTTTGCCCATCTGTAAACCTTTTTTTGGCAAGGAGGGAGTCATGAAGGGGAGTCGGATTTGGATTTTAGCGGTATGTTTGCTATGGGCGCCTGCTTAGGCGTTGTCACAAAATAACTCTTGCAATTTAGTGTATCCGTGATATAATGGGTTCATGG
>MNZQ01000197.1 GCA_001873745.1 Syntrophaceae bacterium CG2_30_58_14 | reverse complement strand
TGCCTCGAAAAGATCGCCATCGATGTCGCTTACGGTCTGCTCGATTATCCGCTCCGGGGGACGTTGATTCGACTCGGCCTGTCGAAGGAGCTGTTTCCGTCATTCATGGATATATCCAGGAAATTGTACAGGTTCTTTATCGAAAATGACGCCCTGTTTGCCGAGATCAATCCACTCATCCTGAATGACAAGGGTTCTCTGATCGCGGCCGACGCCCGCATCGATATCGACGGCGCCGCCCTCTATCGGCATCCCGAAATCCAGGAAATGAAAGCAAGCCAGGAGATGGGCATCGAGGATTCTTTACGGGATAAGTACCAACTGGAATATGTGGAACTGGATGGAAATATCGGATTGATCAGCGGGGGGGCGGGTTTGACCATGACCGCCATCGATTTTATGGTCATGGAAGGCGGCCGGCCGGCCTGTTTCATGGATTGCAGCGCCAATGTCAGTCCGACGGGGTATGAGATGGCCTTGCGGACATTGAATTCAAGAAAAGAGGTCGATTGCATCCTGATGAACATTTTCGGGGGGATCACCCGGATGGATCGCGTGGGCGAATATATCCTGGAGGCGTTAAAGAGAATCGGCGGCGTGAAGAAACCGCTGGTGATTCGTTTGGAGGGGACGGATGCCGTCAAGGGCAGGGCCTTCATCCGGGACGCGGGTCTCCCCATGTGTGAAACGTTTGCGGAGGCGGTTCAACAGGCGGTGGCGTTGGGAGGCAAAAACGGATGAGCATTCTGATCAATCGATCCAGCAAGGTGGTTGTGCAGGGCATTACAGGCAAGGCGGGGGCTTTCTTTACCCGGGACATGATCCGGTATGGGACAAAAATCGTGGCCGGTGTGACCCCCGGGAAAGGAGGCCAGATCTGCGAGGGGGCGCCCGTTTTTGACTCCGTGTTAGAGGCCGTTGAAGAAGCGGCCGCCGAGGTGTCGATCATTTTTATCCCGGCCGCCCTGGCGCGGGACAGCATATTCGAGGCGATCGACGCCGGCATCAAGCTGGTCATCTATCTGGGCGAAAACATGCCCGTGCACGACATGATGGTCATCAAGCGGCGGCTGAAAGAAAAGTCATGCCGGATGATCGGACCGAACACCCCGGGGATCATCAGCCCCGGTGAAGCGAAAATCGGGTTCATGCCCTATTTCTGCTATCAAAAAGGGCCCGTCGGCGTGGTTTCAAGAAGCGGTTCGCTCTCCTATGAAGTTTCCTATGGTCTCACGAGGGCCGGCATCGGTCAGTCAACATCCGTCGGAATCGGCGGCGATCCCGTCAAAGGGATGGATTTTGTGGAAACCCTGGATCTGTTCGAGAAAGATCCCGAGACGCAGGCCATTGTGCTGATCGGCGAAATTGGGGGAACCGATGAGGAACAGGCGGCGGGGTTCATCAAAAAGCATGTCCGGAAACCGGTGATCTCCTTTATCGCCGGAAAGTATGCCCCGCGAAACAAGAAAATGGGACATGCGGGCGCGATCATCAGCGGCGGGAAGGGGACGTTCGACTCCAAAATCGACGCCCTCAGGGATGCCGGCGTTCTGCTCGCCGAACTTCCGCATCAGATGCCCGCGCTGGTCAAAAATGCGCTGACCTGCCGGCGCAGTCGGGAATAATGGGAAAATGGATTCGGGGAAGATGTTGCGAAGGGGTTTTGAAGATCAAACAACCAATCAAAGATAAAGGAGAGTCGCCATGGATTTTGGATTGTCGGAAGAATTGGTCATGTTGCGGGAGATGGTGCGTGGTTTTGCGGCCGGGAAGATCGCGCCATTTGCCGACGAGTGGGATGCGAACCATTATTTTCCGTATGAGGAAGTCGTCAAGCCGATGGGAGAGCTGGGGCTGTTCGGAACGGTGATCCCGGAGGAGTACGGCGGGAACAACATGGGCTGGTTGGCGGCGGCGATCATCACCGAGGAGATCGCCCGCGCCTCGAGTTCGCTGCGGGTGCAGGTGAACATGCAGGAGATCGGGTGCGCCTACACGATCTACCGGTACGGGACGGAGGAGCAGAAGAAGAAGTATATCGCGAAGCTGGTGAACGCCGAGATCCTGGGGGCGTTTGCGATCACGGAGCCGCAGGCCGGCTCGGACGTGATGGCAATCAAGTCCACAGCGGTGGACAAGGGGGACCACTGGCTGCTCAACGGGACGAAGACCTGGATCTCGAACGCAACGGTGGGGGGGATCAACATCTACTATGCCTACACGGAGAAGGAGGGAGGAGGAAAGAGCCTCTCGGCCTTCATCCTGGAGTTAGACAAGTTCAACGGGATCACCGTGACCGATCTGGACAAGATGGGGTCGCGCTCGTCGCCTACGGGGGAGATCATCCTGGAGGATACCCGGGTGCCGAAGGAGAACATCCTGGGGAAACCGGGAGACGGGACGAAGATCGTTTTCGGATCGCTGGCCCAGTCCCGATTGTCGGCGGCGGCGGGCGGCGTCGGTCTGGCGCAGGCCTGCCTGGACGTGGTGACGAAGTATGCGATGGAGCGGGAGCAGTTCGGTCAGCCCATCGGCCATTTTCAGATGAATCAGGATCTGATCGCGCAGATGGTGTGCGAGATCGAGGCGGTGCGGCTGATGGTTTACAAGGCGGCCTGGCAGAAGGACCAGGGAAATCTGGGGAACAACCTGGAGGTAGCCCAGGCCAAGTATCTGGCCGGCGAACTGGCTTACAAGTGTTCGCAGTATGCCATGAGGATCCTCGGGGCCTATGGTTATTCGACCGAATATCCCGTGGCGCGTTATTATCGCGATGCGCCAACCTATGCGATGGTGGAGGGGTCGGCGAACATCTGCAAGTTCATTATCGCCCAGGATCAACTGGGGATCCGCAAGGCGAACCGGTAGGTTGCGCCAATTCATCGATGAGGAAGGGATAGAAGAGATGAGACCTTATTTTGCCAGAATGGACGATATTGGGAAACCGTTGCGCCCCGCGCAACGGGAGCGGATGGCCGAAAATGCGCTTCAGGCCGAGGCGATCATGAAAAAGATCGATGCGGAGGTGGAGCGGATCAAAAACGTCGGCATCCCGGCAGAGAAGATCCACGAGCGGGGAGAGATGACCGTCTGGGACCGGATCGAATACCTGACGGATCCGGGGACCTTCTGCCCGCTCCATACCATCTTTGATCCGGAAAACGAGGAGTCGGGCAGCACCGGCGTGGTGGACGGTCTTGCGCGGATTGCCGGAAGGTGGTGCGTGCTGATCGGGTTCAACAACAAGTGGATGGCGGGGGCGTGGATCGCTGGTCAGGCGGAGAACAACCTGCGGGTGACCGATCTGGCGAAGCTGATGAACCTGCCCTTGGTCTGGCTTGTGAACTGTTCGGGCGTGAAGCTGCCGGAGCAGGAGAAGGTGTATGCGAACCGGCGGGGGCAGGGAACCTGCTTTTTCCGCCACGCGGAGTTAGAGCAGATGGGGATCCCGGTGCTGGCGGGGATCTATGGGACAAACCCGGCCGGCGGCGGTTACCAGGGGATCAGCCCGACGATCCTGCTCGCGCACAAGAACTGCAACATCGCGGTGGGCGGCGGCGGCATCGTCAGCGGCATGAGCCCCAAGGGCGCCTTTGATGAGGAGGGCGCCGAGGAGCTGATCAAGGCGACCCGTCATTTCAAATCAGTCCCTCCGGGAAGTGTGAAGGTCCATTACGACTCAACAGGGTTCTTCCGGGCGGTCTTTGAGACGGAGACGCAGGTTCTGGATGCCCTGAAGGAGTACATGACGGATATCCCGGCGTACAACCCGCGTTTTTTCCGAGTCGCGGCGCCGGCCGAGCCAAAGTATTCGCCGGCGGAGATTGCCGCGATCGTCCCGCTGAACCAGAAGGCGGGATACGATTTCGACAACGTCCTGGCCCGGCTTGTGGACAACTCCGAGCAACTGGAATTCCGCCCGCAATTCGGCCCGGAGGTTTATACAGGGCTGGTGAAGGTGGACGGCTTCCTGTTAGGGGTGATCGGCAACCGCCAGGGTCTGCTTCCGAACTATCCGGAGTACACGAATGAGTACATCGGCGTCGGGGGCAAGCTCTATCGCCAGGGGCTCATCAAGATGAATGAGTTCGTGACGCTCTGCGGCCGGGACCGCGTTCCGATCCTCTGGTTCCAGGATACGTCGGGGATCGATGTCGGGGACACGGCAGAGAAGGCGGAGCTCTTGGGGCTGGGGCAGTCCCTGATCTATTCCATTGAGCAGACGCATCTGCCGATGATGCTGGTGGTCCTTCGGAAGGGGACGGCGGCGGCCCATTATGTGATGGGTGGGCCGACAGCGAACAACAACAACGCCTTCACGCTGGGGACGCCGGCGACGGAGATCTACGTGATGCACGGCGAGACGGCTGCGGCGGCGAGTTACGCCCGCCGGCTGGTCAAGGAGAAGGATGCGGGCCGTCCGCTCGGGCCGGTCATCGACCGGATGAACGAGATGGTCAAACACTACGCGGAGACCTCTGAACCTCTCTACTGCGCAAAGAAGGGGTTCGTCGATGAGGTCGTCCGCTTCGAGGAGATCCGCCGGTACATGGTGGCTTTTGCAAACGGGGTGTACCAGAATCCGCGTTCCATCTGCCCCCACCACCACATGCTGCTGCCGCGGATGATCCGGTCGCAGGTCGTGACGGGGCTGGATCGGCCGGTGTGAGGATCCAAAAAAAGATCGAGGTTGACAAGTAAGGAGAGAAGATGGGAGAGCGGTTGCTGATTGAAAGAACGGAGAGGATTTGCACGATCCGTATTAATCGCCCTGAGAAAAGGAATGCCTTGTCGCCTCTGGTGTTCACCGAACTCATTGATCTGTTGCAGCAGCTCAGGGACAAGGACGAAGTCCGCTGCGTCGTTCTTACGGGGTGCGGCGAAAAGACATTCTCCTCGGGTTTCGATATTGCCGATCTCCCGGTGGACGCCAGTCCGGAGATCGCGGAAGCCGCAAAGGGCGATACCCCCCTCGATAACGGCATGAGGGCGATCCGCGATTTTCCCTATCCGGTGATCGCCATGATCAACGGGCTTGCTTACGGCGCGGGATGCGAGCTGGCGGTGACCTGCGATATCCGCATTGCGGCCGACGATGTCCGGTTCTCCATGCCGCCGGCGAAGTTGGGGATCGTTTATCGCTGGAGAGGGATCCTGAAGTTCATCGACGTGGTCGGCCCCGCCTATGCCAAGGAGATTTTTTTAACCGGCAGGGCCTATGGGGCCGATAAGGCTAAGGAAATGGGGCTTGTCCATTACGTCCTGCCCCGTGAGGAACTCACCCCGTTTGTCAACCGCATGGCCCAGGATATTTCGGAGAACGCCCCGCTGGCCTTGAAGGCGACCAAGACGATTTTCAACCGATTCTTTCATGATCAACGGTTCTGTCCGCAGGATGTTCAGGAAATGGAGAGACTTCGCTATGAGGCTTATCGGAGTGAAGATTTGAAAGAAGGACAGCGCGCTTTTCGCGAGAAACGGAAACCGGTCTTCCGGGGGCGGTAGAGGGCTGCCGCTTTTCCCGTGGGTGGGGTGGGCATTCGTGCAGAACCATTTCAGATTTGTAACAGGAGGGTGATGATGCTGAAGAAGATCGAACATATCGGTGTGGCTGTCCAGAACATTGAAAAGTCCATTCCGCTGTTCAGGGATCTCTTGGGGATTCCTATAGAGAAGGTTTACGCGTCGGATGCGATCAAAACAAAAATCGCCTTTTTCCCGCTGGGCGACGCTACCATTGAGCTGATCGAAGCGATGGATCCGTCGAGTCCGGTGGCGAAATTTATCCAGAAGCGGGGGGAGGGGATCCACCACATCTGCTTCGGCGTTGAGAATGTGGAAGCGGCGCTTCGTCATTTTGAAGCCAAGGGGATCGACCTCCTCGACCGGAAGCCGAGAAGGATGGAGAATGGAGATCTCATTGCGTTTCTGAACCCGAAGAGCACCAACGGCGTCTTGATCGAACTGGTCGAGATGGGCGCCGAATAGCGATCGCTGGAGGGGTAGAGCAATGGCAAAAAAAGCGGGAGAGGCCGAGGTGCGCCCCGTGGTTTCCATCTTGGGGACGCCGGTGAAATGTTTTTATGGGCCGGAGGATCTGCCGGACTTCGATTATAAGGAAAAGCTCAATGATCCCGGGGAATACCCCTTTACGCGGGGCGTCTATTCGACGATGTACCGTAGCTCCCTGTGGACGATGCGGCAGTATTCGGGCCAATCCACCTCGGAGAGCACCAACGAGCGCTTCAAATATCTGCTGAAAAATGGTCAGACGGGGTTGAGCCTGGCTTTTGATCTGCCGACGCAGATCGGTCTGGATTCCGATATGCCCCTGGCGGAGGACGATGTCGGCAAGTTGGGCGTTGCGGTGGACTCCCTGGAGGATTTCGAGCGGATTTTCGACGGGATTGCGCTGGATCAGATCTCGACGTCGTTTACGATCAATGCGACGGCGCCGATCATTCTGGCGATGTATATCCTGGTGGCCCGGAAGCAGGGGGTGGACCCGAAGCGCCTGCGGGGGACGATCCAGAACGATATCCTGAAGGAGTACATCGCCCGGGGGACATGGATCTTCCCCCCGGAACCGTCGATCAAGCTGGTGGGCGATCTGGTGGAGTATTGCAACAAGGAAATTCCGCGATTCAACGCGATCAGCGTCTCCGGAACGCATATCCTTGAATATGGGGCCAATACGGTACAGGCCGTGGCCCTGGCGATATCGATCGCGGAGGTCTATATCCGGGAAGTCCTGAAGCGGGGATCCCACATTGACGAGATTGCCCCGCTGTTCTCGTTCCATCTGCCGATCGGGGGGCGTGACTTCAACTTTTTTGAAGACATTGCCCGGCTGCGGGGGGCGCGCAGGTACTGGGCGAAATTGATGAAAGAGAA
>MNZQ01000173.1 GCA_001873745.1 Syntrophaceae bacterium CG2_30_58_14 | reverse complement strand
GGGGGGAGCGCCCGAGCCTTTGCGTGCGACGTCCTGGATGCGGTCCGGCTCCGGGAGTGCTGTGAGGCGATCTGCGCCGTCTGGGGTCCGCCCGATTTGTTGATCAACGGCGCCGGCGGGAACGACCCCAGGGGAAGCACCTCCGTTGAATTCGAGGAACCAGCCGGGGCGGGCGCGACCGCCCAGTCGTTCTTCGATCTGGACCCCGCCGGTTTTCGCCACGTGTTCGATCTGAATTTCATGGGGACGTTTCTGGCGACTCAGGTCTTTTCCCGCGGGATGGTTGCGAAAGGCAAGGGGTCGATCGTCAACATCTCTTCGATGAGCGCCTTCATGCCGCTCACCAAGGTGGCCGCCTATTCGGCCGCGAAGGCGGCGGTGAGCAACTTCACGCGGTGGCTGGCGGTCCATTTTTCCCATGCCGGCGTTCGTGTGAACGCGCTGGCGCCCGGTTTCTTCATGACCGAGCAGTTGCGGTTCCTCCATATCGATCCCGCAACGGGCGAATTGCTGCCCCGGGCCCGCCAGGTGATCGCCCACACGCCCATGGGTCGGTACGGTCGGTCGGACGACCTGATCGGCGCCCTGGTTTGGCTGCTTTCCGACGCCTCCGGCTTTGTGACCGGCGTGGTGGTGCCGATCGATGGGGGGTTTTCTTCCTACTCGATATGAGGGCTTTGCACCATTGAACAATTGATGAACCCGTAAAAAGTCGTCACCCAGGCGAAAGCCGGGGTCCAGTGCTTTTGTAACCATCTGATATCTGGATACCGGCTTTCGTAGGTATGACGTTCGTGAAGGGAAGATACTGTGGCCAATGTGATTCTGAAAAATCTGGTGAAACGGTTCAATGCGGTGACGGCGGTTGACAACCTTTCGATCGAGATCCACGACCGGGAATTCGCGGTGCTGGTCGGCCCCTCCGGATGCGGCAAAACCACGGCGCTGCGGATGATCGCGGGCCTGGAGACGATAACGTCCGGCGAGATCTTCATCGGCGATACGCTTGTCAACGACATGGCGCCCAAGGACCGGGATATCGCGATGGTTTTTCAGAATTACGCCCTCTACCCGCACATGAACGTCCGGGACAACCTGGGCTTCGGACTCAAGATCCGGAAGTTTCCCCAAGAGGAGATCGACTCTCGGGTGCAGGAGGCGGCCGACATCCTCGGCATCCAGGAGCTGCTGGATAGGAAGCCCAAGGAACTATCGGGCGGGCAGCGGCAGCGCGTGGCGGTGGGGAGGGCGATCGTCCGCAAGCCCAAGGTGTTCCTGTTCGACGAGCCGCTCTCGAATCTCGACGCCAAGCTGCGGGTGGCGATGCGGGCCGAAATCAGCAAGCTCCACCGGCGACTTGGCGCCACCATCATCTACGTCACCCACGATCAGGTGGAGGCGATGACCATGGCCGACCGGATCTTCATCATGCACAACGGCGCCCTGCAGCAGACCGGCATGCCGCTGGAGGTGTACGGGCAGCCGGCGAACCGTTTTGTCGCCGGCTTCATCGGCTCGCCGGCGATGAACTTTATTGAGGCCGCGCTGGTCCGGGACGCGGGCGCCTGGTTCATCGACGCCGGCGGTTTCCGGGTACGCGCGCCCGAGGCGTTTTATGCCCGGCTCGAGCCCCATGCCGGGCGGCCGGTGATCTTCGGCGTGCGCCCCGAGGATATGGCGGCGCACGACCCTGCGGCGGGCGCGGGCGACGGAAACACCGTGAAGGCGCGGGCGGACGTGGTCGAAACCCTGGGGTCGGAGATCTTTGTCTATCTGACCTGCGGGGCCCATTCCGTCGTCGCCCGGATGGAGGCGCCGGAGCGGCCGCTGACCGTCGGCCAGACCCTGGAGGTGGACCTGAAGATGGTGAAGACCCATATCTTCGACAAGGAGACGTCACGGACCATCGTGTAGGAAATAGGGGGATAGCGCCCCTATTCTTTCGGAAAAAATAGGGGCGCTGTCCCCCTATTTCCTATTTCCGACAAGGAGGCATTGTATGAGAAGCGTAAGGGTAGTTGTTGCGTTGACGGTCCTGCTGTGCGTGGGGCTGATGTCGGCGACCGCTTTCGCCGCGGTGGATTGGAAGCAGTCCCAGGGGACCGAGATCCGTTTTCTGATGAACAAGCACCCCTTTACGACCTACATTGAACCGAAGGTGGCCGAGTTCGAGAAACTGACCGGTATCAAGGTCGTCATCGAGGCCTTCCCGGAGGATCAGTACCGGAACAAGCGGACGATCGAACTCAACGCCGGCGGCAAGGTGGACGGCTACATGATCATGCCGGGCCAGGATGATCTCCACTACTGGAAGGCGGGGTGGCTCCAGCCCTTGGACGGGTACATCGCCGACCCTAAGTTGACCGATCCTTCCTGGGATCCGAAGGACTTCTTCGCCAGTTTCGCCAAGGCCTCCTCGGTCGAAGGCAAGCAGATCGGCATCGTCATCAACGCCGAAACGTCGCTTCTGGCCTATCGCAAGGACCTCTTTGCGAAGTTCAAGCAGAAGGTCCCCACGACCATGAAGGAACTGGAACAGGTCGCCAAGTTCTTCCACGGCAAGGAGGTGGACGGCAAGAAGATGGTCGGCATCACGCTGCGCGGGAAGGGGGCGGCGGCCACCTCCCAGTGGGTGGACTTCCTCTACACCTTTGGCGGTTCCTGGACGAACTCCAAGGGCCAATCGAACTTTGCCTCCGCCGAGGATATCGCAGCCTTCAAGTTCTACGGCGATCTGCTCCGCAAATACGGCCCCCAGGGCGGAACGATGCTCCACTGGGCGGAAAGCACCTCCAGCTTCATGGAGGGCAAGGCGGCGATGATCTATGACGCCAACGTCTTCAAGGCTCTTTACGAAAATCCCAAGGAATCCAAGGTGTCCGGCAAGATCGGTTATGCCGTAATCCCGGCCGGTCCGAAGGGCAAGCGGCTTCCCCACGTCTCCAACTGGAGCCTCTCGATCAGCAAGACCAGCCCGCCCGAGCGGCAGAAGGCGGCGTGGCTCTTCGTCCAGTGGGCGACCAACAAGGAGAACTGCTTGGGCGCGCTCCTCGCCGGGGTGCCGTCGGGACGGGCCTCGTCCTGGAAATCCAAGGAATACAAGGCGGGAGACAAGCAGCCGGACTGGACCGCGGCCACGATGAAGTCCTTTGATATCGGCCAGGGCCAGTGGAACCCGCCCGTCATCAACGTTCCCGAGATCCGCGACATCACCGGCCAGGTGATCGTGGCCGCGATCGAGGGCAAGGACGTGACCGAGGCGGCCAAGAAGGCGGCCGAGCTGATGGACAAAAAGATGGAACGGTAACTTTTGTTGCCGGGTCCGTCCTCGTTGACTTAAAGCGGGCGGACCCGGTTTTTCCGGACTAACTTACATGCCCGGCGGGGGCGCAACGAAGGATGAAAATCACCCCACCCCTCCCTCCCCACTCGACGGGGGAGGGATACCGTGAGGGGGGGGGCATTTTCATATAAATGATCGCCATGAACAGAGCCCTTAGCGCCATCTCCCGCTTCGTCAACCGCCGTCAGGCCTTTTTCTTCCCGGCCCCGGCGGTGGCCGTCCTGTTTCTGATCATCGTCCTTCCCATCGCCTTCAACCTATACCTGACCTTCACAAAATGGACCATCGGGCTGGGAGAGCCGCGCTTCATCGGCCTCGCGAATTTCGTCGAACTTTTCGGGGATGAGCGCGTCTGGAACGGCGTGAAGGTGATGGTCTATTTCAGCGGCGCGAGCCTCGCGCTGGAGCTGGCGCTGGGGCTGATGATCGCGCTCTATTTCAACCGCGCCTTCAAGGGCAACGAGCTCGTCCAGGCGATCTACATCATCCCGTTTGCCGCGACGCCGGTCGCCGTCGCGCTGATCTGGCGGATCATGCTGAACCCCGAAATCGGAGTGCTCAACTATCTGCTCACGAGCGTCGGACTTCCCCCAAGCCTCTGGGTCAGCAGCGCGCAGGCGGTCGTTCCGACCCTGGTGATGGTCGATGTCTGGAAATGGACGCCGATGATCACGCTCATTGTGCTGGCCGGCCTCAAATCCCTGCCGCAGGACCCCTTCGAGGCGGCGCGGATCGACGGGGCGAACGCGCTGCAGATCTTCTGGTACATCACGCTGCCGCTGATCCGGCCGGTCCTGATTGCGGCGCTGATGCTCCGCTCCCTGGACAACCTCAAGGAATTCGACATGATCTACACGATTACCCAGGGCGGACCGGGCATCGCCTCCGAGACGCTCTACCTCTATTCCTACAATGTCGGCTTCAGCTTCTTCAAGGCCGGATACGGGTCGGCCTTGATGGTGGTGGTATTTATGATCGTGCTGGTGTTCAACGTGGTCATGAACCGTCTGCGGCGCGATGCGCCCGCCGTTTGACCGGGGGCGGTTGAAATGGGGAAAAAATGACAGGAACCCGAATGACCAGGATATTGAAAGCGATCCTTTTTTATGCGGGGGCCTTTGCGCTGTGCGCGCCGCCGCTGTTCGTCTTCGTCTGGATGATCCTGACCGGCCTCAAAACCGGCGTGCAGAACATCTCCTACCCCCCGGAGTTCATCTTTCTGCCGACGCTGGAGAACTTCCGGGCGGTCTTCCAGCAGTACAATTTCTTCCGCTACCTGCTGAACAGCCTCATTATCGCCACGCTGGCGACGGCTATCTCGCTGGCGCTGGGGCTGCCCGCGGCCTATTCCATCGCCAAGTACCGGCAGGGAAAGATCGGCATCCTGATCCTGGTCGCCCGGATGACACCGTTCGTGAGTTACCTGCTGCCCTGGTACATCATCTTCCGTTACCTGAAGCTGATCGACACTTACACCGCCCTGACGATCACCCACCTGATCATCACGATGCCGATGGTGATCTGGCTGATGGTCTCCTTTTTCGAGAGCATGCCGGCGGAGTTGGAGGATGCGGCGATGATCGACGGCTGCTCACGCTGGCAGAGCTTCATCCGGATTGTGCTGCCGCTGGTGCGAAACGGCATCGCCACCTCGGCGATCATGTCCTTCATCTTCTCGTGGAACCAGTTCCTCTTCTCGCTGATCCTCTCCGGGCCGAAGACCAAAACCGTGCCGGTGGCGGTCTATAACTTCATCTCCTACGGGAAGATCGACTGGGCCGGGATCGGCGCCGCCGCGACCCTGATCGTGCTGCCGGTCTCCATCTTCGCCTTCTTTGTGCGCAAATCCATCGTGCAGGGGCTGACGATGGGGGCGCTGAAGGATTGAGGCGTACACGTGCGACGCGATGGCCTGTTTGATCTGGTGGAAGATTTGATTATTACATTTTGGGAACCGCGGCGCCAAGATCGCCGATCGTGAAGGAATGAGCCGCTATGACTCTTACCGAAGAGAAGGTTAGAGAGATCATCGAAGCCGGAACACCTGCCGGTCTGTATGAGAACAGGCGTGTTCTGGTATTGACGCCGGACGGAACGCGGACCTGCCCGCTGCCGATGATGGTCCGCATTCTCCGGGAGGTGATCGGAGCCAGGGCCGCAAGGCTCGATTTTATGGTGGCCCTGGGGACCCATCCCATCATGACGGATGAAGAGATCCTGAAGCTGTACGGGATCAATGAGGCGAGCCGCAAGGGAACCTTCGGGCAATCCTCATTCTTCTGCCACCGCTGGGACCGGCCGGAAACCTTTCAACGGATCGGAGAACTCACCGAGGAGGATGTGGCGGCGATATCCGGCGGTCTTCTGAGGGAACGGGTGCCGATCGATATCAATAAAATGATATTCGACTATGACCTCATCTTCATCCTCGGGCCGGTCTTTCCCCACGAGGTGGTCGGCTTCTCCGGGGGGGCCAAGTACCTCTTTCCCGGCATCTCCGGCGGGGAGTTTCTCCATTTCTTCCACTGGCTGGGGGCGCTGATCACCTGCCGGAAGATCATCGGCAAAAAGGATACCCCGGTCCGGCAGGTGATCCACCGGGCGCTGGAAACGATTGACTTGCCCATCCATTGTCTGGCGATGGTGGTCGATCCGGAGGTGCGGCTGCGGGGCCTCTTCGCCGGCGACGTCCGGGAGGCCTGGTCTGACGCCGCCGATCTGTCGGCTGCGATCCACATCGTCGAGAAGGAGCGGCCTTTCCAGATCGTCCTCGGCTGTGCGCCTGCGATGTACGATGAGATATGGACCGCCGGCAAGGTCGTCTATAAGCTGGAGCAGGTCGTCGCCCCGGGCGGGACGTTGATCATCTTTGCCCCGCATATCCGCGAGATTTCCAGCACCTGGGGGGATCAGATCGAAAAGATCGGCTACCACGTCCGCGACTATTTCCTCGCCCACCCGGAGGTGTTTTGCACCGTTCCCCGCGGCGTCCTGGCCCATTCGACCCACGTCTGCGGGACCGGTTGCTATGAAAACGGTGTCGAGACGCCCGACGTCAAAGTGGTTCTGGCAACGGCCATTCCTGAAGAAACCTGCCGGCGGATCGGTCTCGGCTACCTGGACCCGGCGACGGTCCGGATCGAGGATTACCGGGACCGGGAGGAGGAGGGCGTCCTCTATGTCGAACACGCCGGGGAGACCCTCTACCGACTGGCCGGCGGCGTGTGATTTGAGCAGAAAGGAAAAATCGATGGGCAAAGCGGACATAGGCCTGATCGGGCTGGCGGTGATGGGACAAAACCTGGTGTTGAACATGAATGACCACGGATTCACGGTAGCGGTTTTCAACCGCACGGTTTCCAAGGTGGATGACTTCCTCAGTCAGGGAGCAAAGGGCGCCCGGATCATCGGCGCCCATTCCCTCGTGGAACTGGTCGGCCTGCTGAAGCGGCCGCGCCGCGTGATGCTGCTGGTGCAGGCCGGACCGGCGGTGGACGATTTCATCGGGCAACTGATCCCGCTTTTAGAGGC
>MNZQ01000022.1 GCA_001873745.1 Syntrophaceae bacterium CG2_30_58_14 | reverse complement strand
CGCCGGCGATCCCGCCGCGATGACCGGAACGCTCAAGCGGAAGTTGGGCTTCAACGACTCGGCCCTCCACTGGGACCTGGTGAACACGGAGGCCAAAACGGTCACGGCCCACCTTACGACGGGGGAAAAGGTCGTGATCTACGAAAACGGATGTTTCCGTTGTTAGAGGGCGGTCAGGGATCGAAGCGAAAATTCTTGACCCCGCCGGGCGGAAAGGGATAAAAACTCCGGCACATCAAATTCGAAGGGGGAGCCTGGATTTCATGAAGAAATTCTTGTCGCCGAAGAAACGCTTTCTGACCATCCTGCTTGCGCTGACCGGCATCGCCATCGCCGTCGCCTACGCCTTCTGCCCAGGCGCGTGCAGTTCTCTGAAAGGCGATATCCTGGGGATCGACCTCAAATACCTCGGGATCTTCTACATGGTCATCGTTCTGCTCCTCGCGTGGTTCCGAAAACCCCTTCTCTGCCTCCTGCTCCTCGCCTTCGGGGCGGGCGGGGAGCTCTTCCTGATCGGCTACCAGGTGCACAGCGGCGTCTATTGCCCATACTGCCTTGCCTTCGGGGCAACGGTCCTGCTGGCCTTCGTCGTTAATTTCGAGCGAAACCGGAAGGCGCTGACCGCGCTGGCCGCCGCCGTCGGGCTCCTCTTCTTCCTTCTGCTTTTCTCCGGATCGGCGACACCCGTCTATGAGGCCGACCACGTCCTGCCTGCCTTCGGCAGCGGAGCGGTTGAGGTCCGTCTCTATACGGACTACTTCTGCGGGCCTTGCTCGGCAGAGGAGGCGGAGGCGATCGCTCTCGTCAGCGAGTTCGTCGGGAAGAACCTCATCCGGGTCGTCTTCATCGACACGCCGGTCCATCGGGAAACGGTCCTCTACGCCGGCTATTTCCTCGCGGCGCTGAACGCCAAGCACGATTTCCCGCAGGCGGTCGCCGCCCGGGAGGCCCTCTTCGAGGCGGCCAGGAAGAAGATCTCGGAGAAGAAAGCGCTGGAGGCCTTCCTGAAGACAAAGGGGATCGCCTTCCTGCCGTATGACACGGCGCCGGTTTTCAAGATCTTCGGCAGCTACCTGAAGGAGGACCGGATCCAATCAACACCCAGTTGCGTCATCGTCGGCCCACAGGGAAAACAGACGCTGACCGGAAGGGACGAGATCGTGACGGCGCTCCGCGGCCTCCGGAAATAGGAGAAGGGTCAGACCATCGCCGGCCCTTCGTAGCGCTCCGCCAACGTCTCGTCGAGGCCCTCCCGGTCCTGTTTCAGCGCGTAGGGAAGGTAGTTGAGGATATCCTGGGCCGTGATCCCGTCCTCCCCCTTGTCCGCGGCGGCCAGATCCCCGGCGAGGCCGTGGAGGAACACCCCTTTGCGCACCGCCTCCTCCAGCGGGAGGCCGAGGCCGTACATGGCGGCGATCGTCCCGGTGAGGACATCCCCCGCCCCCGCCGTCGCCATCCCCGGATTCCCGCTCAGGTTGATGAAGACCCGCCCCTGTGGCGTCCCGATCAGGGAGTGGGCGCCCTTGAGGACGACCCACGCTTTCAGATCCGCGCAGCACTTCCGGAGGATCGGGATCCGTCGTTTTTCGATTTCCATAACCGACTTCCCGGTGAGGCGCGACATCTCTCCCGGATGGGGGGTCAGGATCGTCGGCGCCCGGCGTCCCCGGATGATCTCCGGATGACCGGCTAAGGCAGTGATCCCGTCGCCGTCGATGAGAAGCGGTTTTTCAATGCCGGCCGCCAGCTCCCGGACGAGCTGCTGCGTCTCATCCGCAAGCGAAAGGCCCGGACCGATCACGACCATGTCCACCCGTCCGGCCAGCGCCAGCAGGGCGTCTCTGTTCTTCAGGGAGAGGCTTCCCTCCGTGGTTTCCGCCTGGGGGACGAAAACAATCTCGCTCCCCCGCGTGGCCAGGAAGGGGGTCATCGACCAGGGGGCGGCAAGCCGGGCATACCCCCCGCCCGCCTTCAGAAACGACATGGCGGAGAAGTAAGGGGCGCCGAAATAGCCGGAGGCGCCGGCGATGAACAAAACATCCCCCACGGATCCTTTGTGGGCTTCGGGTTCGCGGGACGGCAGCGGAATGAAGCCGTTCGTCTCGACCGGAATCGCTTCATCGTCGTACAGGGAGGGGGGGAAGGAGATGTGCGAGACATGGAGCCGACCGCAGAGGCCGCAGCCGGGGTAGAGCATATTCCCGATCTTGGGAAGGCCGAAGGCGACGGTATGGTCCGCCCGGACGGCCACCCCCAGAATTTCTCCCGTATCGCCATGGACGCCGGAAGGGATGTCTATGCTGAGAACCGGCAGGCAGGCCGCATTGATCCGTTCGATCACCTCCCGGCAGACGCCGCCGATGTCGCGGTCGAGACCCGTCCCGAAAAGGGCGTCGACGATCCCGTCCGCATCGAGCAGTGCCAACCGGAGGGCTTCGACATCCGAAACCGGTGACATCTCTACCGCAAGCTTCGCAAGGATGTCAAAATTGGTCTTTGCCGCTCCCCGGAACCGCGAGCCGTCTCCAACGAGGAAGACGCGGGTGGTCCCGCCGCCCGAGAGGATCAGTCGCGCCACGACCAGCCCATCGCCGCCGTTGTTTCCGGCCCCGCAGAAGATGACATACCGCCTGCCGGCGACCCCCCACTCCCGGGAGAGGATCTCGAAAGCCGCCCGTCCGGCGTTCTCCATGAGGATCGCCTCGGGGATCCCCAACCCCTCGATGGCCTGGCGATCCATCGCCCGCATCTCAGAAACGCTGCTGACCTTCATTGTCCGCCTCCCGTTTTCATGCGCCGCGGTCGCGTGGCCGCCGCTAAAGCCCCGGATCCGTTCAGCGGAAAAACATCGGCTCTCCTCGCGGGGGATATCGAACATCATGGCAAAGTAATTGACGGTCTTGGGGCTGAGGTTGGCGCTCTCCCGGATGACCTTTCGGATGAATTCATCGCCGTAGAACCGGGTGATCGCATCGGCGTTCTCCTCCGTGCCGAATTCAAGAATCCTCTCCGCAATGACGTACCTGTCGCGATCCGGATCGAGAGAACCCTTGTCCCAGAAAAGATCCCTCCTCGCTTCAAGGATTTCGATCATCTCCTGATGGTTTGGCCTCATTTTCCCGGATTTGGCTTGCATGCTCATTGCGCACCCTTTGCCCGACTCGCCCATAGCGGCATGATCCGCCTGTTCCCCCGAACGGAAAGCAGATCAGCCGCAACACGCACGTATAATGTGCAATATAACGGATATTCAGCATCAATTCAAGGACAATCATCGCCAATTCAGCTCCTCCCGCACCGCGACCTTGACAGGAAACGGCAATTGTGACAATTCCCATCCCATCATGGCGGATAAGGCGGGCGGAAAAAAGAAGGAGCGGGAAAAGCGCATCCGGGAGGAACGCGCCCGACGGGTGCGATGGGCTGAAGCGGAGAACCATCATGGTTTGGCCGCAATGCACTACCGAAGCGGGAACTTCGCGGAGGCGCGGCGCTGCCTTCAAAAAGCGCTCATGGTCCATCCGAACCATCTGGCATCCCATAAGCTCCTGGCCCAGATCGCCCTCGATGAAAAGAATCTCCCGGAAGCGGTCAGGATCTTCCGGGTCATCGTGAAGAACTGGCCGGAGGAGATTTTCGCCTGGTACTTTCTTGGCGCCGTCCTGATGGAGCTCCGGGAATACGCCGAGGCCGGGGAGGCTTTCCATGCGTTTCTTGCCGCGTCCGGCGGCCGGCAATCCGAAGCCACCGTCAAGGCCTATCGCAAAAACGCGCGATCCGCGATTCGGGAAGCGGATCGGATCGGCAAGCAGCAGACCTCCATACCCCCTTTCCCTTCTTCCCCGGCAAACGAGACCACCGATCTTTTTCAGCCTCAGCCGCCGCCGAGCCGGGGAAAGGCGGTCCGGGTCCGCGGGACCGGAAATCGGGCCGGCGCGGCGCGGAAGACCTCCGCGGAGTCATTGCCCTCAGGAAGGGCTGCGGCGCCCCTCGGGAAGCCTTACTCGCCCCCCGCAAAGACTGTTACTCCCTTCGGGAAGCCGGAACCGCCTCCCGGGAAATCGGCCGCACCCCAGGGAATGGCTGCAACGCCCCCGGAGCAACCGGCCGCCGCCCCCGAGACGCCCCTTTTCGACCTCTCCGCCTTTGCCGATCCCGCCCGGCGAGCCGGAAAGCCCGCCGTCCGCTTCACGTTCATCAACGAACCTCTCTTCGCGGAGATGAACCTCTCCGGCGGCGGAGATCCCCGCGCCTGGGAGTTGTGGATCGAATACCACCGCATCCGGCTGATCCGGGAGTTCGATGAGCTGCTCTGCCTGGGCCATCTGCGGAACATCGACCATTACTGGTATCAGATCGAAACCGTCTCCCAGGTCCTGCGGCGTTTCGGCGGGCGGGTTCTTCTGGCCGACGAGGTCGGTCTCGGGAAGACCATCGAAGCGGGCATGGTCCTGAAGGAGTACCTGCTTCGCGGGATGGTCCGCAAGCTCCTGATCCTGACGCCGCCTTCGCTGGTCTCCCAGTGGCGGGAGGAACTGGAAACGAAATTCGGCATGGATTTCATCACCACGGAAGATCCGTCGTACCGGGAGGGGGCGGAGGATTTCTGGCGGCGCCACGACCGGATCATCGCCTCCCTCCACACGGCCAAATCCCGCAAAAATATCGATACGATCACAGCAATAGACTATGACCTGGTGATCGTGGACGAGGCCCACGGCCTGCGCAACAAACGGACGGTCAGTTATCGCCTCGTCAACGCAATCCGCAAGAAATTCATCCTGCTCTTGAGCGCCACGCCCGTTCAGAACAACCTGCTGGAGCTCTACAACCTGATCACGCTGCTCAAGCCCGGCCTCCTGAGCACGGAAGCGGCGTTCAAGAAAGAATACGTCAAGCGGGGCAGCCTCCGGACGCCGAATCATCCGGACAAGCTGCACCGTCTTCTTCGGGAGGTCATGATCCGCAACACCCGCTCCCTTGTGGACGTGAAGCTGCCGAAAAGGTTCGCGACAACCCTCTATGTCTCCCCCCTGCCCCACGAAAAGGCGCAGTACGAACAGGCCAGCCGCTTCTGCCGCGACTTCGGCGCCGCCAGGGAACATGCGTCCCTCTGGACCGTCCAGAACCTCCAGATGGCCGCCGGAAGCTCTCCGCTCGCCCTGCGGGAATCGGTCCTCCATCTCTTGGAGAAAAACGAGGGGATCACGACCGCCGAGGCGGGCCGTCTCCGGGATCTCGCGGAAAGTCTGCGGGGTGGGGAGGCGTCCTCAAAAGGGGTGCAACTGCTCCAGCTTCTGAAGGCAAGGGAAGACAAGAAAATCGTCTTTGTCAAATACCTGAAGACCCTTGAATATCTGGAGGGGCTGCTGAGTTCGGCGGGCGTTCCCTTCGCCGTTTTCAGCGGCGGGATAACCGGTCCACAAAAAGACCAGGCCATCGCCCGTTTCCGGGAGGAAGTTCCCGTCCTGCTGAGCACGGAAACCGGCGGCGAGGGGCGGAATCTCCAGTTCTGCAACACCCTGATCAACTATGACATCCCCTGGAATCCGATGCGCCTCGAACAGCGGATCGGCCGCCTCCACCGGATCGGCCAGCGGCGGGACGTCTTTGTCTTCAACCTCTGCCTCGCCGGCAGCATCGAGGATCACATGATGCGAATCCTGGACGAGAAGATCCACATGTTCGAACTGGTCGTCGGGGAGATCGACACGATCCTCGGCAACCTCGATTCAGAGCGGGACTTCGGCAGCGTCATTCTGGACCTGTGGGTCCGGGAGGCCGACGAAGCGAAGCGCCGGGCATCCTTCGAGCGGTTCGGCGAGGAGATCATCGAGGCCCGCAAGATTTACGAAAAGACCCGCGCGCTGGACAACGCGCTCTTCGGCGAGGATTACGAGGCGTAACGCATGGATCTCATCGGTTGGTTCGGAGCGGTCGCAGAATTGGAAGGCGGCCTCGTTGAAGAGGGAGACGGGGACCGGTTGTCGGTCCTCTTTCCCGATCATCTCCAGCGGCGGCTGCAGGTGGGGGAAATGGAATCTTTCGGGATGGAAGAGCGGGATTCCGATGTCGGGCGTCTCCTCCACGACCAGAACCCCGTTATCGCGGGCATGGGCGCGATCCTCGCCGAAAAGGGACGCTTCGCGACGGCCAAACTTCCCGGGAAGCCGCCGCTTCTCCGGACGCCGGAAGCCTTTTTGGAACGCCATCTCACGGCGCAGAACTTCATCTACCGCTATCGCGATCAGCAAATCGAGCCGGTCCGCTATCTCATCGTTCCGTTCCTGCTCGGCGCCGTTTCCGACATGAAAACCGAGCGGATCGTCACGATCATTTTGAACGAAACGACGCGCACCGTGCCATTGGGCATGGAAAACGACCTGATGGCCGCCCTGCCGCAGGCGCTTTCTTCTTCCGCGACTTCCGCGGCCGCCGACCCGGCCCCTTCCGCGGACGCCGGCGCGACGGAGACCCTCTCCCTGATGAAAGAGATGGTTCGCCGGCAGGCCATGCAGCTCTTCCCCGAATTCCTCCGCAGCGCCGAACGCCGGATGCTCCGCGACCTGGAACGGTTGCAGGAATACTACGGCGCCATCGCCCGGGAAATCGAAACGGGGGCGAAAAAACGGTTGGGCGGCGATGGAGAACGGGAGAAGGCGGCAGGCCGCCTGGAGGCCGCCCGCCTGGAATACGAGAAGAAAATCCAGGATGTCCGTGACAAATACGCCGTCGAGATTCAGGCGGAGCCCCTGGGCGCCCTCCGTCTAAGGACCGCCGCCGTCATGTTTCACATCCAGATGCAGCGGCGCAAGCAGGTCCTGCAGATCAAACTGCCCATCAACCCGCTGAACGGTCGGTTGGAGGCCCTCCCGTGCGCCTCCTGCCACACCCCCGTCCTGAACGGCTGCCTCTGCGACGGGATGCACTTCCTCTGCACCGCCTGCCACCCGAATTGTCCGGTCTGCCGGGGCCAGCGCCGGGGGAATTCAGTCTGATCAGTTAAAAGGTGCCGGGGTATTTGCCGCCGTCGATCAGCAGGTTCTGGCCGGTGATGAAACTGGCCTGGACGCTGCAAAGATAGGCGCAGTATTGGCCCAACTCGGCGGGCTGGCCGAATCGGCCCGCAGCGACCTGGCCAATGCGGATGGCCCGCATCTCTTCGTAGGATCGTTTCTGGACCTTGGCCAGCGCCTGGGTATTGGATTTGTGGCGCTCGGTATCGAAATCGCCGGGCAGCAGGTTGTTAACGGTTACGTTGTGTTTGGCGACCTCGCGGGCAACCCCGGCGACGAAGCCGGTCAGGCCGGACCGGGCGCCGTTCGAGAGCCCAAGGATGCTGATCGGGGCCTTCACCGCACTCGATGTGATGTTCACGATGCGCCCGAACTTGCGGGCGATCATGCCGTCCACCGTGTCCTTGATCATGAATATGGCCCCCAGCATGTTGCCGTTAAGCGCCGCGATCCAGGCGGCGCGGTCCCAGTCGCGGAAGTTGCCGCTGGGCGGTCCGCCCGAGTTGTTCACCACGATATCGGGCTCGGGACAGGCCTTCAGCGCCGCGGCCCGCCCCTCATCAGTGGTGATGTCCGCCGCGACCGGCGTCACCTTGACGCCGGTCGCGGCCCGGATCTCCTCTGCCGCGGCCTCGATGTTGGCGCGCGTCCGGGCGACGATGGTCACGTCCACCCCCTCGCAGGCCAGCGACATCGCACAGGCCTTGCCCAATCCGGCGCTCGCGCCCCCGATGATGGCCTTTCGTCCGGCAATTCCAAAATCCATGTTTCTTCCTCCTTTTCCGTAATGCCTACCGGGCATTTGATGAGTCAGTTAATAGCTTTGCGCCATATATTTTTGCAGCGCCTCCAGCGTGCGCTCCTTCTGCTCTTTGATCAAGCGATCGGCCTGATCCATATCCCTCGCCTGGAGCGCCTGCATGATTTTCTTATGCTCCTCCACAGCCGCGATGGCCCGCTCCGGGACATACGAGAAGACGCTTGGCCAGCGTTCGAACGTGTCCCAGAGATCGCAAATCATCTTGTAAAGGCGAGGGAAAGGCGCTGCCTTGTATATTCTCAAATGGAAAAGTTTATTGATGCCGGCGAGGATTTCGTATTTGTTCTGTCCTATCGCTATTTCCATTTCATGGTTCTTTTTATTCAGGAATTCAATATCCTTATCGGTGATATGGGGAATGGCCAGTCTTGTGGCGAGCGCCTCCAACGCAATCCTTATGAGGTATATTTCAACCAGCTCTCCCTCGTCTATTTTCGTAACAATGGCGCCCATGTGGGGCGTAAAATCGATATACCCTTCGCTTTCCAGTCTTCGGATCGCTTCCCGGACAGGGGTCTCGCTCAGTCCGAAAGCCTTCGCAAGCTCCGCCATGACCACTTTCTGGCCGGGCTTCAATTTCCCCTTGATGATGCCCTGTCGCAGTTTGTTATAGACCGCCACATTTTTCGTTTTGGAGCCGATCGCCATAATTTTTTCGCCATTTCGTTGCCTTAATCTGTCGGCGGAAGTTCTATATCCTATAGGATATTCATAGTCAAGATTTTTTCATTTTCATGTTTCGCATGAATATATATTTATATGATATCATTTATTATTTATACAAATAACCGTACGTCTCGGATCCCAGTTCCATCGTCAAAAACCATCAAAATAATCTCTTGACAAGTAAAAATTCAACTGCTAAGTCTCACGGGAAAGTTCTTGTTCCCATCACAGATCAGAGGTGTTAGATGCCAGCGGGAAAACCGGTAACCGGCATCAACACCGACATCGGATACATGACCCAGGACGACAACCTCCTGCCGTGGCGCACGCTGCGCGACAACGTCGAGGTGGCGCTGGAATTTCAAGGCGTGCCGGCATCCAAACGGCACGAAAGGGCGGCGGAATACATCGCCAAGGTGGGCCTGAGCGGCTTCGAGAACCATTATCCCCACGAGCTCTCTGGTGGAATGCGCAAACAGATCGATGCGTTCCACCTCTCCGCCCCGACGCCGTACCTCGCGCAGCGCCAAGGGTTCGGCGAGGTGATCATCAAGGCTTCGGCGGGCGACGTACCGGAGCTGGACAACTTCCTTTATACGGGGGTCGCCGTCAGCAAGGAGTACGCCGAGAAGAACCCCGATCTGGTCAAGCGGTGGGCCAAAGCGGTGTCCAAGGCCAATGTCCTGTTGCGGAAGGATGAGGCCGCGGCGCTCAAGTACCTTAAAAAGTACTTCCCCCGCATGCCGGATGACGTGATGGCGCTCGCGATGAAGGAGATCCTGCCGGCCCTCTCCGCGGAC
This sequence comes from Syntrophaceae bacterium CG2_30_58_14, assembly GCA_001873745.1. Taxonomy (GTDB): domain Bacteria; phylum Desulfobacterota; class Syntrophia; order Syntrophales; family UBA5619; genus UBA5619. The sequence goes on along the minus strand of MNZQ01000022.1, from coordinate 17,712 downwards.
GGGACAATGAACGAGCAGATGATGCAGAAGCACCTCGACTTCCTCAAGGACACCAAACAGGTCGATTCGACGCCTTCCGGCAAGGAAGGGGTGCTCTGGACGAACGCCTACATAAAGTAACCGGGTGTCTGCAGTCCGCAAATACCCAAAGGGCCGGGAAAGTTTCCCGGCCCTTTGCCGTTTACCGCTCCCCGCCAAGCCTTCAACGCTTCCCCCTCTGCCATCAGCATGTTTATTCGTTTACCCGGCTTCGCGATACAGGGGTATCCGTCGTTGCGGTACCGGGAGAAACTTGTTGACATACCATCGTGCACTTTGTATTTGTTTATCAACCGGATATATCCATCAAACCGGGCCGGCGCGAGGATCAGAAGGGATTCCGCCGAATCCGGCGCCTCGGCCAAAGCCGGATTTCGCATGCGGGGTTGATCGGGCGGGGGTCATCTTCGGGCGTCCGGCCGGCCTGAAACCGCTTGCGGATGGCCGCCAAATCGGCTATAGGTTGCCCGGTCGCGCCGGGCAAGACGGACGACCCCGTAAAAAGTCTTAAAAGTCGCGAAAATGAGACGGAACCGGCAGATCGCGCTTTGTTCGCGTCGCGCGGAGTAGCGCTGCATTTCAATAATATCGGGGGCAACCATGACAAAAATCAAAGTCAAAAATCCCGTCGTCGAGATGGACGGCGATGAAATGACCCGGATCATCTGGGCCAAGATCAAAGAGAAACTGATTCACCCGTACCTCGCAATCGACCTCAAGTACTACGACCTCAGCATACAGAACCGCGACGCCACCGGGGACCAGGTGACCGTCGACGCCGCCCACGCCACGAAACGATTTGGCGTGGCGGTGAAGTGCGCGACCATCACCCACGACGAGGGACGCGTCAAGGAATTCGGTTCGCCCGAGATGCTGCGCAGCCCGAACGGCACGATCCGCAATATCCTCGACGGCACCATCTTCCGCGAGCCGATCATCTGCAGAAACGTGCCGCGCCTGGTCGCCCACTGGGACAAGCCGATCATCATCGCGCGCCACGCCTTCGGCGACCAGTACAAGGCCGGCGAATTCCTCTTCCCCGGCAAAGGGACGCTCAAGCTGACCTTTGTGCCAGAAGGCGGCGGTCTGGTGATTGAGAAGGAGGTGTACAGGGCGACCGGTTCCGGCGCGGCGATGGCGATGTACAATACGGACGAGTCGATCAGCAGCTTCGCACGCGCCTGTTTCACCTACGGCCTGACGCGCCGATATCCGGTCTATTTCTCGACCAAGAACACGATCCTCAAGATCTACGACGGCCGCTTCAAGAACCTCTTCCAGGAGATCTTCGACGCCGAGTTCGCCGACCGTTTCAAGGCCGCCGGTCTCACTTACGAGCACCGCCTGATCGACGACATGGTCGCCTCCAACCTCAAGTGGAGCGGCGGATACCTCTGGGCGTGCAAGAATTACGACGGCGACGTGCAGTCCGATACCGTGGCCCAGGGCTACGGCTCGCTCGGCCTGATGACCTCCGTATTGATGAGCCCGGACGGACAGGCCTTCGAAGCCGAAGCGGCGCATGGCACGGTAACCCGCCACTACCGGGAATACCAGGCCGGCAGGGAAACCTCAACGAACCCGATCGCCTCGATCTTCGCCTGGACGCGCGGCCTGAACCGCCGCGGCCAGTTGGACGACACCCCCGATCTGGTCCGCTTTGCCGAGACGTTGGAACGGGTCTGCGTCGAGTCGGTCGAGGCCGGCCACATGACGAAAGATTTGGCGCTCATGATCGGCGGCTCTCAGAAATGGGAAACCACCGGCCAGTTTCTCGATACGCTCGACCGGGAACTCAAGCGCCGCATGGGGTAGGTTTACAGAAAAAACCCTTCGCACGATGCGGCGACGCATATTGCGAAACTTGGAGAATCGGGTATCCATCGATGTTCAAATCTTTATGGAAATATTTCATCGCCACCCGTCCCTGGTCCTTCACGATGTCATGCATTTCCGTTTCCGTGGGGACGCTCCTGGCCGCCGAAGAAGGATCCGTGTCATGGGTTTGGTTTTTCCTGACGGCCACGGGCATGGTCGTCTTCCACGCCGCCGCCAATGTGATCAACGATTACTTTGACACGCTTTATGGGATCGACCAGAAGGATTCGCCCACCGCGAAATACCGGCCCCAGCCCATTATCTCCGGAATGCTGACGCCTCGCCAACTCCTGGCGGAAGTCGCCGTCCTGTTGGTTTTAACCGCCATCATCGGAATCTCGGCGGCATGGATCCGCTCCTGGCATATCCTCTGGATCGGTCTGATCGGGCTTGTTGCATGCATTTTTTACACGGCCGGCCCCGTCAAATTCAAGTACCGCGCATTCGGCGAGCCTGCCGTCTTCCTGATGTGGGGCCCGCTGATGGTCGAAGGGGCCTACGCGGTTCAACGGCAGGCACTTTCCCTCAAAGCCCTCTATATTTCGGTTCCTTTCGGGGTTCTCGTTGCGCTGGTCCTCTTTGCCAACAATATGAGGGACATCGACTACGATGCCCGCCAGAATATCAAGACATTGAGCATCCTGCTCGGCAGCAGCCGAAGTTACCAGCTCTTTGCCGGGCTCATTATACTGGCCTATGCCTACGTGCTCGGGATGATCATTACCGGAATCATGAGTCTCTGGGGGCTTTTGATTTTCCTCTCCGTGCCCAAGGCGGTGACCCTTCTGAAAACCTTCCGGGAAAAGATCCCCGATATGGCCGACGCGCTGACCGCCCAGTTTGATACCGTTTTCGGCATTCTTCTGATCCTGGCGCTATTCCTGGAAGCGAGGTTTCCGCTTTGATTCCGGTTGCCATTCTCCTCGCCTTTACCTGCTGGGCCTTTACCTTCGGGATGGCCTGGGGAAACTTCTGGGTCAAGATCGGCCTTTCCGTGATCATCATCTGCCTCTATTCCTTGATCTGGCAGAAACCAAAGGTTCGCTTCTCCCCAAAAAGCGTCATCGCCGGCATGCTTTCGGCCGTGGTTCTTTACGGGCTCTTCTTCCTCGGAAATTGGATGGCGCCTTACATCGTCCCCGGGGCGGGCGCCCAGGTCGGCGGGATCTATGACCTGGGAACAGGGACCGACCGGGTCCTCATCTTCCTGCTGTTATGCTTCATCACCGGCCCGGGTGAAGAGATCTTCTGGCGCGGCTTCCTGCAGGAAAGACTGATGCAGCGCTTTGGCGATCTCAAAGGATTCGCCATGGAAACCTTGATTTACGGCGGCGTTCATCTCTTTTCGATGAATTTCATTCTGATCGCCGCCGCCCTGGCAGCGGGCGCCTTCTGGGGCGGCCTCTACCTCTGGCGGCGGGAGCTGGGGATGGTCATCGTATCGCACTCGCTCTGGAGCGCCTTCATTTTCGCCGTCTTTCCGATGCGCTGAACTTCTCTTATCGTCCGTCTGCGTTCTATCCTTGCTCAAGGATCGCCGCCAGCTCCTTCGGATCGGTCACCGGCCTTTTGCAGGAAAAACCGCTGCAGACGTAGGCGGCGGCCCGGCCTCTGATCGTCCCCATCTCCCGCGTGAACGGCGCGATCCTGGCGATTTCCGGTTCCGTCTCCCCCTCGGGGCGAAACAGCAGGACCGGCCGCAGCCGACGGCAGCGCCGAACGACGTCGATCAACTCTCGGGTCTCCCCGGCCTCCGGACGGCCCGCGATCACCACCTCGCAGGAGGGGGCCGCCAGCATCTCCAGCGCAACCAGCCACTGGGCGTGGGCGGACGGAATCCGCCGGACGGATTCGGCGAAGGCCCGGCTCAACTTCGCCGCCTCTTCCTCCAGACGGGGATCGCCGGTCATCCTCCCCAGGCGGATCAGGTTCATCAGCGTCACGGCGTTTCCCGAGGGGACGGCCCCGTCGTGACTCTCCTTCAGCCGGGTAAGGAGTTCCTCACCGTCGTCCGGCGTAAAGAAGAAGCCGCCCTCCGGATCCCGGAAACGGTCCGTCAAACCCCGCTGCAGCTCAAGCGCCATCCGCAGGTCGCCGACGGCAAACCCCGCCTCATACAACTCGATCAGCCCCCAGATCACAAAGGCGTAATCGTCGAGGTTCCCCGCCATAGCCGGCTCGCCGCCGCACCAGCGATGAAGGAGCCTCCCGTCCGGGGTCCGCATCTGCGTCCGGATAAAGCCGGCGGCCGCACGGGCCGCATCGAGATAGAGCGGTTCGTCCAGAACGCAGGCCGTCCGGGCCAGCGCCGCAACCATCAGGCCGTTCCAGTCCGTAAGGATCTTTTCGTCCCGCCGTGGGCGGACCCTTCCGGCGCGGGCGGACAGGAGCCTCAGGCGCACCTCCTCTATGCGCCCGGCATTTTCCTCCCCGGAATTCCCCTTCCCTTCGGCAACCCCCGCCTTCTCAGAGGCCAGGTGGAGGATGTTCAGGCCCGTCCGACTTCCCGTCATGGGGTCCATAAAATTCCCCTCCTCCTCGATCCCAAAAACCTCTGCCGCAAAGCGGGCCTCTTCCGGACCGAGTATGCGGCGGATCTCCCCCATTTCCCAAAGATAGAAACGCCCCTCCTCCCCCTCGCTGTCGGCATCCTCGGCGGCGTAAAAGCCCCCTTCCGGCGCGCGCAGGTCGCGCAGCACATATTCCAGGACCTCCCGCGCGGTTTGGGCGTGTTCCGCTTCGCCGCCCAAATGGAAGGTCTCCGTGCAGGCCAAAGCACAGAGGGCCTGGTCGTAGAGCATCTTCTCGAAGTGGGGAACGAGCCACTGGCGGTCCGTGCTGTATCGGTGGAAACCGTAGCCGAGGTGATCGAAGATCCCGCCCCGGCGCATCGCCCGGAGGGTCTTTCCCGCGATCCGGATCGCCTCCGCCTCGCCGGTCCGCTCCGCGTAACGAAGCAGGAAGAGCAGTTGATGGGGCATCGGAAACTTCGGGGCCGCCCCGAACCCGCCAAACTCCTCATCGAACTGCCCCCAAAGCTCCGCGAAGGCATCGGCGAGGGTCTCCACACCGGGCGTTTCCCCCCGCTCCGAACCGGTTGGCTGCAGCAGCGATACCGTCCGGGCCGCCGCCTCTTCGATCCGTCCGCGTTCCGTCCGCCAGAGCCTGCCGAACTTCGGGATCAGCTCCACAAGACCCGTTCGACCCCACCGGCTCTCCTTCGGAATGTAGGTGGCCGCGAAGAAGGGCCGCCGGTCCGGCGTCATGATCACGGTCAGCGGCCACCCCCCGGCCCCGGTCATCATCTGACAGAGCCGCATATAGATCCCGTCAACGTCCGGCCTCTCCTCACGGTCCACCTTGACGCAGACGAACGCCTCGTTGAGAAGGGCGGCCGTCTTTTCGTCCTCAAAGGATTCACGGGCCATGACATGGCACCAGTGGCAGGTGGAATAGCCGACCGACAGGAAGACCGGCTTGTCTTCCGTTTTCGCCCGGGAAAAGGCCTCCTCCCCCCAAGGATACCAGTCCACCGGGTTTGCGGCATGCTGGAGGAGGTAGGGACTCTTCTCCTGCTGCAGACGGTTCATGGCGCCCGGGATCATCGCATTTCTCCTCTAAAGATTGTTCCCCTCCCCGGGAAAAAGGAAGGCATCCCCCTCGAGTTGAACGGTCTTCCAGCGGGAAGTTACAGGGCCGCCGTCAAACTTGATATGCCGTCCGCCGGATCCTCATGCAGGTGGATCCGGATCACGCGGCGACCCGCGTTGATCAGGGCCTGCCGGTCGCCGAAGACCTGGGCCTGTTTCAGGACGCCGAAGCTGAGCGCGGATTCCGGCCGCCCCATTTCATCGGGGATCGGCGCATCCCGGGGATCGTCCGCCGTGAACTGGATGAACAGGCCGCGCCCGGCGTCCCCCTTGTGGAGCTGCCCGGTCGAGTGAAGGAAGCGGGGCCCGTAGCCGACGGTCGTCACGAAATGGAACCGGTCCCGGATCCGCATCCGCAGGCGCTGCAGGGCCTCGTCCATTCCTGGGGAGGGCGTCAGATAGGCGTGGAGCGCGGCGTATGCGCCCGGCTTCGCCTGCCCGAGAAACGCCGTTAGGGTCCCTTCCGGCTTCCGGGCATCGAGATCGCCGTAAACGGACAGACCCGGCCCCTTCAGCGCCGGGATCTCCACCGGCATCGCCCCCTTCTCCCGGTACTCCGTGATCATCTTCCGGGCGAGAACCTTCGCCGCCTCCACGTCCGGCTGATCGAACGGGTTGATCGCCAGTCGCCAGCCGGCGACCGCGGTGGCCATCTCCCAGAAGAAACAGTGGCCGCCCAGATCATAAGGATCGGCAAGCTCAATATCGATGACGGGATGGCCGGCCTCCGCAAGCGCCTTTAGTTGCGCCTCTCCCGCAGCGTCCCCCGCAAGACGGAGCGAGCAGAAGATCCGGTCCGGACCGTAAACCGGGGGCGGCCCGAACTCCTCGCCGACGACCGGCAGGATCCCCTCCCCCTTCTTGCCCAGACTCTCCGCGAGGAGCTGCTCCACCCAGTCGCCGAAAGCGGCAAGCTGCGGCGATAAGAGGAAGGTAAGCTTGTCACGCCCCTGCGCCGCAAACTCCCCGAGGAGCGTTCCAAGAGCAGCGCCGCTCATCTCTTCATCTTTGCTATCAAATTCACAATCCGCCGCCGCCGCGGCCCGCTCCAGCAGAAGCCTGACATCCATCCCCATGAGCGCCGCCGGGACGAGGCCGAAGCAGGAGAGGGCCGAATAGCGCCCGCCGATCTCCGGGTCGTTGAGGAAGGCGTAGCGGAAATCGTGCGCGCGGGCGAGATCCGTTAGGGCGCTTCCGGGATCGGTGATCGCAATAAAGCGCCTTCCCGCCGCCTCCTCTCCGAATCTCTCCGCAACGAGGTTGTAAAAATACCTCATGAAGGAGAGGGTCTCCACCGTTCCGCCCGATTTCGTGGAGACGACAAAGAGCGTCCGCTTCCGATCGAGCCGTTCGGCGCGGGCGAGAACCGCCCCCGGGTCCGTGCTGTCCAGCACAGCGAGGTCGAGAAAGCCGTCGGCCGCGCCGAAGACCTTCCGAAACACCTCGGACGCGAGGCTGGAGCCCCCCATCCCGAGCAGCAGGGCGAAGTTGAAGCCGTCGGCGCGGACGCCCTCGACGACGGTTGCAATTTCGGCGAGCCGTCCCTGCATCGCCCGCGGGCTGTCCAACCAACCGAGGCGGTTTGCAATCTCCGCAGGCTCGGACTTCCAGACGGTATGGTCCTTCCGCCGGATCCGTTCCGCGACCCGCCCGGCTGCCAAGGCCTTGCGGGCCTCCCCCGCCGCCGCCCGGCAGGAATCCGGACGAAAGGTCATTCTTGTCGTCATGGCCGTTTCCTTCTTGCCCTCAATGGACAGCACGCTCATTTTTTCAGTTTGGCGTAGATCTCCTCGTGGAGAGGCGTCGGAATCCCCAGGATTCGCCCGGCGCGGACGGCATAACCGATGAAGAGCTCCACCTCCGTCCGCCCCCCCTTCTCATAATCGAGCTGCATGGATGATCGGGTCGCGTAAGGAAAACGTTCGACCGTCGCGATGCCGCGATCCACGCTGTCCGCCGGAAGGGTAATCCCCTTCGCCGCCGCCAAACGTTCAATCTCCGCCATCAGCCCCCGGACCATCCCCCTCCCCTGCTCATCCGCCATCACGTCGCCGAAGCACATTCCCATCAGTGACGTCACGCCGGCCATCGGGCTCACAAAGAGGTACTTTGTCCAGAGAGGAACGGCGATCGCGGCCGACAACTCCGCCTTGATTCCGGCCTCCTTCAGGAGTTTTTCCAGCGCTCGGTACATCTCGGCCTGCCCATCATCGGGACCGAAGAGGAGCTGGCAGCTCCCGCCCACCTGGCGGACGATGCCCGGCGCCTCGATGAAGGCGGAGATGTAAACGCAGCCGCCGAGGACCACACCCCGGGTCAGGATCGACCGCAGCCGCTCGGCGATGTCAACGCCGTTGAGAAGCGGCAGCACGATTGTTTTTTCATGCAGAAGCGGGGCGAGTCGGGCCGCGGCCTCTTCCAGCGCATATTCCTTCACGCAGACGAGCACAAGGTCGCAGGGGCCGACCGCGGCTGGATCATCGGTCGCCAGATCGGGCGTAACCCTGAACTCGCCCTCCACCGTCTTCAGCAGCAGGCCGCCCTTCCGGATCGCCGCGAGGTGGGCGCCCCGGGCCATGAAGACGACACGGCGCCCCGACGAACCGGCATATTTCACGGCAATCTTTCCGCCGAAATAACCGCCCACCCCTCCGACGCCAAAAACCGCGATTTTCATGACTTCTCCTCCTTATTCCAATATTACCATGGATCTCCCGGCAAATCCGGAGACAGCCCCCAACACCTATTTTCCTACCACAAAAAAGAACGCCCTTATAGAAGTTTTTTCTTGACTTTCAAAACAGTATGAATTTATATAGGTTTCGTATTTCCAAATGATACGCGTAATAAAAGGGCTCTCTTCCCTTTCGCCATCTGATCCCGCTTCCACCTCGGTTACGCTCTCATTCACGATCAGACGAAAGGGTAATGGTTTTGCCCCGGCTGCACGACGTATCCTGAGCTCTTTTCATCGTTTCATATCCTTAAACAACCGGCGTCAGGACGGCGGAGAAGTTCTTTACTTTGACCGTTTAATTGCAGGAAAGGAGAGAAAGAGATGAATTCAGTCATTGTTCTAATTTTGGGATTTGTTGTCGCTTTTCTCGGGTATCGTGTCTATGCCAAATACATCGACACGAAGATCATCAAATCCGATCCACAAAAGGCCACCCCGGCGAAGATGTATATGGATGGGGTGGAATTCATGCCCACCAACAAAAACGTCCTCTTCGGCTACCAGTTCAAGTCGATCGCGGGCGCCGCGCCGATCATCGGTCCGATTATCGCGATCCAGTGGGGTTGGTTGCCCGCCCTGGTCTGGATCCTGGGGGCGCCTTATTCATCGGCTGGGTTCAGGACTACTCCAGCATGATGGTGGCCATGCGGAACGAAGGCGCCTCCTTCGGCGGACTGAGCCACAAGCTGATCTCGCCCCGCGCCCGCGTTATCCTCCTGGCATTCATCTATTTCTACCTTCTCCTCATCGCCGGGGCGTTCGGAAACGTCGTGGTCAGCACGGCCGTCGGCCTCAAGGCGGCCCCGATGGCCTGGCTCTTCCTGACCATCGGCGGCATCCTCGCGGGGCAGATGATTTACAAGTGGCGCAAGGACATCATCCTGACTACCGTCGTAACCGTGTTGATCGCCCTCTTCGGCATCTATCTCGGCACCATCCTTCCCTCCGACCAGGTCCTCGGGGCGTCCATAGCCAGCAGCCGGCCCGTCTGGGCGGTCGTCGCTTTCGTCTTCTGCTACTTCGCCGCGGTCCTTCCGATCTGGCGTTTCGCGCTGCCGATCAACTATGTGGCCTCCTACATCGTTTTCCTCGGGCTCTTCTTTGGGATCATCGGGATCTTTACCCTCCATCCCGACTTCACGCTGCCCGCCACTACCGATTTCTCGATCAAGATCGGGCCGCTCTGGCCGATCTTGTTCGTGACCATCGCCTGCGGATCGATCTCCGGCTGGCACAGCATCGTCTCCAGCTCGGGAACGGCCCGACAGTTGGAGAATGAGCTCGACGCCCGGCCGGTCGGGGGCGGAGTCATGTTCGTGGAGATGATGCTCGCCATCTTCGCCCTGATCATCGCCGGGACGATCTACGCCTCCCCGGTGGAATACAGCGCGGCGATCAAACTCGGACCGGCCGCCATATTCGCGGCGGGGGTCTCCAAGTTCCTGGGAGCGCTGGGGATGCCGGCCGACATCGGCCGCTCCTATGGGAGCGTCATGATGATCGTGCTCGCGATCACGATCATGCAGCTCGTCGTCCGTTTCATGCGCGTGGCGACCTCCGAACTGCTCAGCGACATCAGCCCGGTCTTCCGGAATCCCCATGTCGGCACCTTCATCGCGAGCGTGCTCGGCATCCTCCTCGTTCTCTCGGGGTGGTGGCAGTACCTTTGGGTCCTCTTCGGGGGGGCGAACCAGCTCATGGCGTCTCTGGCCCTGATGCTGATTACCGTCTGGCTGATGTCGGAAGGAAAGAGCTACGCCTGGACCTTCTATCCGATGATCTTCATGTTTGTCACCACCGTGGCGGCGCTCCTCTACACCTCTTGGAACCTCCTGCAGAAGGTCTTTGCGGGCGGCGTCCAGGGCGAGGCGTTCGTGGGAAACCTGCTGATGGGGTTGGTGGGGTTCTTCCTCGTCATCTGCGCCCTGATCCTCGGCTATGAGGGGTTCAAAGCGTTCAATCGCTTCCGGACCCTGAAGGGGCAGGGGGCGCCGGCCAAGGCGTAACGATTGGGGGATTGGGGACAAATTTACAAATCTGTCCCCAATCTCCGGCGTCGTCCGGATCTGAATAAGTGACCGCCTGTCGCCCCTGAGCCGAGCGCCGGTGAATGGTTCAAGGGCAACAGCGCATTTGTCGCCCCCGCGGGAACGGGGATCAAGGAGAGAACGCAATGTCCAAACAGAAAAAGGGCGGCCTGTTTCAGGCCATCAAGGAGTTTGTTTACGGGGTCGCCGCCCATGACTCGGCCCGTTTCGCTATGAAATCGCGGGCAAGCATGGAGCACCTCTTCATCCTCATCACGATGGGGGACATGCTTGGCGTCCCCATCCTCCCCCCGTACTATTCGCTGCGGCTTCTGCCCTACGTGGTGCCGCAGATCTCCACGTGGAAGCGGCGGATGCTCCGGGAAAAGGATCTGACGGACGCCTTGGCATAGGGGCCGTGCATCACTCGGGGACAGATTTCAAATCTGTCCCCGAACCATCGGGATGACAGAAACATAATCTTACAGGGAGGAGGTGGTTATTATATCGCTTACAACGATATTTGATCAATACCCGGACCGGCGCTACATCATGTTCGGAGGCAAAGGCGGCCTCGGCAAGACCACTTTTTCGGCGGCAACGGCTTATTATCTGGCAAAGCAGGGGAAGAAGGTCCTTGTTTTTTCCGTTGATCCCCAGGCGTCGCTCAGCGACATTTTCAAACAGGACATCTTCGGGAAGGGCCCCACGGAAATCATGCCCAACCTCTACGCCCAGGAGATCGACGCGGACAAGAGAGTGAAGGCGTACCAACAGGAGATCCGCCAGAAAATCTTAGACATGTACAAGATGGAGAAGATCCCGGAGGAAATCGAAAGCTATATCCAGGCGGCGGCGGCGGAGCCGGCGATGGAGGAGAGCGCGATCTTCGACGAGGTGGTGGACATCGTTGTCAAGGGGGGGTACGACTACTACATCTACGACCTCGTCCCCCTGGGACATGCGCTCTATTACCTCAGCATGGCCTCGGTTTACGACAGTTGGATCGACAAAATCACAGGTCTCCGGCAACAGATGCGGGAGTATGACCAGGTGGCCGCAGTTATCCGCCGGGACAAGGAGGAGCTCGACGAAGACGCCATCCTGAACGAACTCCTCTACATCAAGGAGAGGATCAATAAGTCCTCGCGGATCCTCACCGACAAGAAGATGACCGCCTTCTTCTTCGTCCTCACCGCGGAGGAGATGATCATCAGCGACACACTCAAGGCGGCGGCGCTCTTCGCCAAGTTCGACGTGCCGCTCTCCGGCTACATCATCAACCGGGTCCTGCCCGCGGAGCTCAAGGATCAGAACATCCCCGAGTATCTCAAGAACCGGATCACCATGCAGGAGCACTACCTTCAGGTCATCGACAACCGGTTCGGGAAGCAAATCCTCGCCAGGGTTCCCGAGATGGAACGGGACGTAACCGGTCTCGATATGATCGAGAAGGTGGCGAAGGAAATGTTCGGAAATTTCTAATGGAGTACAGCGTTTGAGGAGGATAACCGTGGATCAGATCACGATCAGCATGACCCAGTACATGAAGGACCACCCGCGGATGAAGTACATCTTCTTCGGCGGCAAGGGGGGCGTGGGCAAGACGGTCATGGCGGGAACGGCGGCGTTGTGGGCCGCCAAACAAGGGAAAAAGACGCTCTTGGCCTCGACCAACCCCGTCCACAGCCTCTCCAGCCTCCTGGAGCAGGACGTCTTCGGAAAGGCGGCGGTTGTCTGCGATGAGCAGAACTGCTACGCCTTCGAAATCGACACCAAGGACACCATCGAGCGGTCCAAAAAGGAAATCCGGAAAAAGATGAACTGGTTCCTGAAGTTTGCCGACATCACGACCAAGGCCGACGACTTCGTCGAGACGGCCACGATGAACCCGGCCTTCGAGGAATCGGCGATGTTCGAGAATATGGTCGATCTGATGTTCAAGGACGAATACGACTTCTACGTCTTCGACACCGCGCCGACGGCCAACGCCCGGCGGCTCCTGGGGATGTCGAAGGTTTATTCCCTCTGGGTGGACAAGATGCTGAAAAGCCGGGGAGAGGCAAAGTCCCTGCGGGAGCTGCTCTCCTACACGAAGAAAAAGGAGTCGGATCCGCTCCTGGACGACCTCCTCGCCTTCAAGAACCGGATGGGCAAGGCGGCGGAACTTCTCAAGGATGAGGCGCTCACCGCCTTCTTCTTCGTCACGCTGCCGGAGAGTCTTCCCATCGCCGTCATCACCCGCTTCATCAACTGGTTCCATGAATTCGGCATCCCCGTGGGGGGCGTCATCGTCAACGGCCTGATCCAGAAGGAACAGGCGGGCGCGGACACCATCGACTTCGTCAAGAATCGGATCCAGATGCAGGAAGAGCACATGAAGGAGATCTGGGAGATCTTCGGCGACCGCGTCCGGGCGATCGCGCCGCTTTTGGAGACGGAGATCAAGGGGGCGAAGATGCTCAACCGGACGATCGATTACCTCTTCGTCCCGGAGCAATAGGAACTTCTCGCGATGATCGCCGCACCCTCTACACGTCGGGCACTTGATCCATCAGGTCCCGCTCCCGCAGCATGCTCCGTTTCCACGCCTTCAGCTCCGGGAAGATATGGGGCAGGAGCCTCAATGTGTAGTAAGGCGGGAGCAAGGGCAGGCCGAGAAGATCGCCGAAGATGATCAGCGTGAAATAATGATTGAGAGTTCCCCGCTCCTTCCGCAGGGAAACGTCCATTTCGTATGTGGTGAATCCGTAAAGAACTTCCCGTAACGTCCGGCAATAATGCCGGAGGATGATCAACAAATCGGAAGATTTCATGGTCCCTTCTTTGCCTCCTCATGGGATGCCCAATGTCCGGCCCTTTTCATGTTTTTCTTTGGAAATTCACCTCAAACACATCGATTTCATGACATGATCCAAAAGCGTGCCCATGACTCAAAGAAAGCCGGGCAGATGATAGAACTTCACCTCTCACCTCCTGACGGAACAGCGAATAATTCTTACCCTTCTTCCTTGAGACGGTAGCCGGCGTCCATTGAATTCAATTTGCCGCCTTGACGGCGGAAGTGATTTTTAATTGATTTTACCGTCTCCAGATTACGCTGGGCGACTTCGCGCAGTTTTTCCTGCTCACCGACAGTTGCAATCGAATCCAGCAGCGATTGAACGCCGCACGCATCGTCATCCACGAAGAAATCAGCGGGCGTAATAAGTGGTACTTTTTCTCCTCTTTCTCGGTACAGAGAGCGGGTTAAACTATACGAGAACCAGGTCGAATGTCAAACATTTTCCTCCACTTTTTTCATGAATCAGCATGTGAACCGATGAATCACCCTCAATCTTCATTTCCCGACATGCTTTGCTCAAACCTCCTGATCTCCTCCGCCGACACCCGGACGCAGTCTCGGATCCGGGTCGCATGGAGATCGCCTTCGTCCAGAAGGCGCTGCTTCTCCTCCTCCAGGGCTTCGAGTTTCTGCGGCAACGTCTCCAACTCCCGTGTCTCTTTATAGGACAGTTTCTGCTTTTCTTTCGGTGGTTTGTCCTTCCTCGGTTTGGGTTCCTTCAGTCCCGTCGGGAGCGGCCCGTCCGGCGCCGTCCGCTGTCGGAGCCAGTCGTCATAACCGCCCACGTACTCCTGCAGCCGCCCCTCGCCTTCGAAGACAATCGTCGAGGTCGCCACGTTATTGAGGAATGCGCGGTCATGGCTGACCAAGAGGATCGTGCCGCTGTATTCCAGGAGCCGGTCTTCGAGGAGTTCAAGCGTCTCGACGTCGAGGTCGTTGGTCGGCTCATCCAGCGCCAGGACGTTGGAGGGGAGGATGAAGAGTTTCGCCAGCAGGAGGCGGTTGCGCTCGCCGCCCGAGAGCGAACGGACCGGGGCCGGAATCTGTTCCGGCAGAAAAAGGAAATCCTGAAGATAACCCACGATATGCCGCGCGACGCCGCCGACGATAACCATGTCGTTGCCGTCGGCGATATTATCCTTCAGGCTCCTGTTTTCGTCCAACTGGGCGCGGAGCTGATCAAAGTAGGCGATCCGGACCCCGCTCCCCAGGCGGACCCTGCCCTGCTGCGGTTGAAGGTCGCCGAGCAGGATCTTGAGAAAAGTGGTCTTGCCGGAGCCGTTGGGCCCGATTATGCCCACCTTGTCGCCGCGAAGGATCACGGTGGAGAACCCTTCCACGATCTTCTGATCGGCGAAAGCGAAGCTGATCCTTTGGGCTTCCGCAACTAATTTGCCGCTGCGCTCCGCCTCCTGGATGGTCAGCCGGACATTGCCCGCCTGTTCCCGTCGGCGCTCACTGCCGCCTGCGGCCACAACATCATAGACCGTCCCCGGCAGGTCGTCGGGAACATCCTGGGGCAACATCGCGATTCTGGCGTCATTGCTGCGGATGATCCCGCCGCTATCCGGGGTGATATCGCCCACAAGCAATTTCATGAGGGTGGACTTGCCCGAACCGTTCCGGCCCAGCAGACCGATCCTTTCGCCCGCCTCGATCTGGAGCGTAGCGCCGTCCAAGAGCCGCGGCCCGCCGAAGCTGACCGAAACCTCATTGATCCATATCAGTCCCATACCGCATATTCCGGCCGGCAATCATCGCCCGCAATATTTCGGAAACCGCATCCTTGTGTTCCGCCATCAAAAGCTTGATCCGGGTCTCTTTGCCGGTGAGCGCACTCCCCAAGGCGATGCCGTCGATATCGAGAAGACAACCGAGCAGCCTGGGGGCGTGCGCCTGCAGGAGGGATTCGATATGCCTGTAAAAACGCTCGGCGCCGTCGTTGGAAAATAACAGCAGCCGGGATACCCGATCTCCATAGGGGGCGCCGCGTCCCCGGACATTCACAATCCCTTTGCTTTCGCCTGCCAGTCGGTTGAATACGGTTTCGAATCCGTATTGAATCTGGCCCTTGAGCCTGGCCATCCGGAGCGCTTTTTTCAGCGGTTCACCCATCGTGATCCTTGCGACATCGAGATCGCCGCCAGGCCAGAGCTTTACGGTACGGGCTATCAACGCCTTGCGGATGGCCTCCGCCGTCTCATCGGCTTCCAACTGCCGGGGAAACCGGATATCCGACAGGTTCATGGGATGGATCTCTTTTGATTTGTATATCCTAACCGAACAGCGACCGAATCAGATCGATCAGCTTTGATTTTTCTTCAAATCCGATGCCCGGGGTCTTGGGAAGGCCGATATAACCATCCTCGATCCGTGTGCTGTCGGCAAATCCTCCGAAGGGGGCGAAAACAAACGGGTAGGACTCGTTTCCGCCCAGCCCCAGCCCCGCCGCGAGGTTGAGGGCGAACTGATGGCCGCCGTGGGGGATGCACCGGCGCGGGGACCAGCCCTGGGCCTTCAACGCCTCCTGCATCCGGAGGTATTCGACCAGCCCGTAGGAGAGGGCAGGGTCCATCTGCAGGATGTCCCGATCCGGCCGAAGCCCGGCATGGCGAAGAAGGTTCCGTGCATCCTGGAAGGAAAAGAGGTTTTCACCGGTCGCCAGCGCTCCTTCATAGCCCCGGGCCAGTTCGGCATGGGAGGCGTAGTCGAGCGGATCGACCGGCTCCTCATACCAGCGGAGCCCGAACCGCGCCATGGCCTTCCCGTAGGCGACGGCGGTGGGCAGATCGAAACGTCCGTTCGCATCCACCGCCAGCCTCTCACCCTCGCCCACCAGCCCAAGTACGCACTCGATGCGGCGGATATCCTCCTGAAACTTGGCCCCGCCGATCTTCATCTTCACGACCCGGTAGCCCATGCTGAGATACCCCTGCATCTCCACCCTCAATTCGCCGAGCTCCTTCCCGGGGTAATAATAGCCGCCCGCCGCATAGACGAACACCCTTTCATCCGCCTTCCCGCCGCGATAACGGTCCGCGAGCAGGCGGTAGAGCGGCTTGCCCTCGATCTTCGCGACCGCATCCCAGACGGCCATATCGACCACCCCCACGGCCACCGAGCGCTCGCCGTGGCCTCCGGGCTTTTCGTTGGCCATCATCACATCCCAGATCCGAAAGGGGTCCAGGTTGTTTTCATCCTTGCAGATCAGCCGTTTGGGATCGGCCGCCATGATCCGGGGAATGAACCGCTCCCGGAGCAAAGCCCCCTGCGCATAGCGGCCGTTCGAATTAAATCCGTAGCCGACGACCGGCCGTCCATCCCGGATCACATCCGTATGCAGCGCCAGAACGGAGACGGTCATCTTGCTGAAGTCGATATAGGCGTTACGGATATCCGAGGCGATGGATACCGTCTTTTCCTGAATGTCCACGATACGCATAAGACTCTTCCCTCCTATGGCTCCCGCGATTCACGGCGCGGGGCGAAATGTTGTCAATATGTCCCGGCGCCCGGACACGATCACCATGACCGGGGGGTGTCAAAACCGCCGGGAAGCCCCCTCCAGCGCCGCAAGAATCTCCGACCGGATGGAACCGGCGCTCTTTGCGAGAAAGGCCGTGAGAGGCTGCTTTGCGGCGGGGCCGCCGATACGGCCAAGCGCCCAGGCGGCCATCGCCTTCACCCGCTCGTCGCTCTCCCGGCGGAAGGCCAAAGTCAGATGGGGAATATACGTTTCATCCAGCGTGTTTCCCATCGCCCGGGCCGCGTTCATCTTCCACCGCCACAGATCCGCGGCGGACATGTAAAACATGTGCGGCCAGATCCTTTCGGTGAACCAGGCCTTGTCCACGCCGAGAAGCTTTTCCAGCCGGAAGTCTTCGACCATCCCCGCCGCTTTTTCGTTCATCTTGAGCTCCCGGGCGAGCCAGGGGGCGTTGCGAGGGCAGACGTTCTGGCAGCGGTCGCACCCATAGACGCACAACCCCATCGGCGCCCGCAGCTCCCGCGGCGTCATCTCACCGCCGAAATAGGTAAGGTAGGAGATGCAGCGACGCGGATTGATCCGGCGTGGCCCCACAAGCGCCCCCGTCGGACAGGCGGCCATGCAGGCGTTTTTGCACCAGTCGGGGCAGCCGACCTCGATGGTCGGTTCGTCCGGTTCAAATTCCCGGTCGACGACGAGGGCGATGGGAAGGACCCACGACCCGTGCGCCGCCACCTTCCGGGAATAGAAGAGGCAGTTTTTGCCGAACGTCCCCATGCCGGCCCGCGCCGCCGCCATCCGGTGGGGCAGGTGGAAGGGAACCTTCGAATGGATTCCATTTTCGCGGAGAAAGGCGCGGAAGGCCTTGACCCGCTTCGCCAGGCGGCCCTTGGTCATGCGGTCGTCATCGAGGTAGCAGCGGCCGAAGTGGCGCTCCAGGGACGGCGGGAATGCCTCACGGAAATAGGCCTCCATGATCACGATGATCGATTTCGCCTCCGGGAGGATGCTCTTCGGATCCGTTCCGGCAATCAGATCGAGACCCGACC
>MNZQ01000063.1 GCA_001873745.1 Syntrophaceae bacterium CG2_30_58_14 | reverse complement strand
AAAAACCTCTCCGATTTCTTCCGAAATCCTGCACAAATCCGCTACGAAATGAACAAATTGAGAGCAAGAGGCATCATCGAAAAATCCAAAAACAAATCATTCTACACGGTTACAAAAACAGGCTTCTCCTGGCTCTGGCTTGAAATCACCTCCAACAATCACTTCAAAAACCCAATGATTTCAAGGATCATAAAAAATGACCTCCTGAAAAATGCCGAGCAACCATCCAAAATCGAAGAGGCCTATACCGCCATGCACACGGGTTTATCCCTGTTAACTCAACAACTTGCCATTATTTGCTGATTACAAAAAACGAGAATTTTTCTTACGTTTTTAAAGCTAAAAGCGTATTATCATGGTAAATATGATCAAACAGTATTACAGGAAATCGCCGTGAGGGCCCGGTGAGAGTCTTACTGGTCGAAGATGACGTCAAGATCGCCTCTTTCATCGTCAAGGGGTTGAGATCGGCGGGGTATGCCGTGGACCACGCCCCGGACGGCGAGGAAGGTCTAAGCCTCGCGCTGACGGAACCTTACGATGCGGCCGTCATCGATCTCATGCTGCCGCGGAGGAACGGTTTGGCGTTGATCAAAGAGATGCGCGCCGAAAAGGTGAACACCCCCGTCCTGATCTTGAGTGCGAAGGGTTCGGTGGACGACCGGGTGAAGGGGCTGGAGACCGGGGGAGACGACTATCTTACGAAACCGTTTGCCTTCTCGGAACTTCTGGCCCGTGTGCAGGCCCTGATCCGCAGGGCGGGCGGCATTTCCGATCCGATCCGGCTGAACGTCGGGGAGCTGTCCGTCAATCTCCTCACCCGGGAAGTAACGCGGGGGGAAAAACAGATCGACCTGCAACCCAGGGAGTTTTCGCTGCTCGAATACCTGATGCGCAACGCGGGGAGGATTGTTTCCAAGACGATGATCATGGAACACGTGTGGGACTACCATTTCGATCCCCAGACCAATGTGGTGGAGGCCAGAATCAGCCGATTGCGAGACAAGATCGACAGAGACGCCGATCAAAAACTGATCCATACCGTTCGGGGGGTGGGATATGTCCTTAAAGAAACCCGGTCGCTTCCGGAATAGCCTCACCTTCCGCCTGACCCTGTGGTACGCCGGCATTTTCGCGGCCTCCTCCTTTGTCGCCTTCTTCCTGTTTTACACGCTCATCACCTCCGTGATCCAGGAAAAAACGGACCAGGAACTGTTTAGTCAGGCGGGGCAGTTTTCGGCGGTTTTGCGGGAACGCGGGATCGGGGCGGTCGAAAACTTCGCCCTCTTTGAAGCCCAGGCGGCCGGGGAGAAAAAGGTCTTTTTCCGCCTTCTCTACCCGACCGGCCAGGCCGTATCCTCGTCCAACATGGCCTACTGGGAGGACATCGCCGTCCGCAAGGAGGCGATCGGGCAACTGCTCGGCGGCGCCGGACGGGTGATCGAAACGGTCATCCTGACCACCCGCAAGGATCAGGTGCGCATCCTCTACGCCATGATCGGCCCCGGCGTCATCCTTCAGGTCGGCCAGTCCATGGAAAACTACGCGCGCATCATGGACGCCTTTCGGGGGATTTTTCTCGCCACGATGGCCCTGCTTATCGGCCTGGCGACGGGGGTTGGCTGGTTCATGGCCCGCCGTGCGGTTTCGGGCGTCGAGGCGATCACCAGAACCGCGCAAGGCATCTCCGGGGGAACCCTCGAAAAGAGGGTCCCCGTAAAGGGCCGGGGCGACGAGATCGATCAACTGGCCATGACCTTCAATCAGATGCTGGACCGCATCCAGTCGCTGGTCGCCGAGATCCGGCAGATGGGAGACGACATCGCCCATGACCTGAAGAGCCCGCTCACCCGGATCCGGGGCATGGCGGAGATCGCGCTGACCACGGGCAAATCCCTGGCCGAGTATGAAGCGATGGCGGCAAGCGCCATTGAGGAGTGCGACCGACTCCTTTCGATCATCAACACCATGCTGATGATCTCGAAAACGGAGGCGGGCGTGGAGAAACCCTCCCGCGAAAAGATCGATCTGGCGAGCCTTGTCCGGGAGGCATGCGAACTTTTCGGGACGACGGCCGAAGACAGGGGCTTGACCCTGTCCTGCGATGTTCCGGAGGGATGCGTCATCGCGGGGGACGCCCGGATGATCCAGCGCCTGCTCTCGAATCTCTTAGACAATGCGATCAAGTACACCTCCGCTGGGGGAAGGGTGGAGGTTTCGCTTTCGCAAATCGAAGGATGGGGCGCAACCCTCACAGTCAAAGACACGGGGGGCGGTATTTCCGACGTGGATCTGCCCCGCATTTTCGAGCGCTTCTACCGGGGAGACCGGAGCCGATCCGCGTCCGGGGCCGGCCTGGGGCTCAGTCTGGCCCGGGCGATCGCCCGCGCCCACGGCGGGGATATCACGGTGGAGAGCCGCCTCCGCGAAGGGAGCGTCTTTGCCGTAACCCTTCCAGCTTCGGGATAAGGCTCATCTGGTTTATCCGTGCTTTCTATTGTGAAAAATATTGATACTTCGGCATATAACTCACTTTTTCATCTACATATACATCCTTGATTGTTCCAAGATATTACACATTATTTATTTAGTCGTGCTTTTGGTGGAAAGCGTTTGTGGTCGAAGATTTACCCTTCGGGCTTAACTTTGTTATAGCAAAGTTTGTTATTCTATGTTATCGTAAAGCTCAAAGGAGATAAGACAATGAACATTTCTCTTACGCCACAACTTGAAACACTGGTGAAAAATAAGGTGGAGAGTGGGCTTTATGGCTCCGCAAGCGAAGTTATGCGCGATGCCTTGCGCCTTCTTGAAGAACGAGATCGGAGACATCTTTTGCGTGTTGAAGAACTTAGAGCCGAAATCAAGAAAGGTTTGGATAGCGGCGAGGCAACCCCTTTAGATGTGGAAGCCATCAAGGCACGAGGCCGTGAACGGCTTGATGCGCAACAAAACAAGGCAGACGGCTGATGTTGAGAATCCACAAGAGCCCTGTGGCTGAAAATGACCTTGATGAAATCTGGTGGTATATAGCCCAAGACAACCCCGGTAATGCGGATAAATTCATTGACGAAATCGAGGCAACATGTCGGAAACTCGCTCGGTTCAAGAGCATGGGTAGAAATCGGGATGAACTCCATCCAGGTTTGCAAAGTTTCCCGGTTG
Source organism: Syntrophaceae bacterium CG2_30_58_14 (assembly GCA_001873745.1). Taxonomy (GTDB): domain Bacteria; phylum Desulfobacterota; class Syntrophia; order Syntrophales; family UBA5619; genus UBA5619. The sequence continues at coordinate 3,998 of MNZQ01000063.1, read as the reverse complement.
GGAAATACCTGATTTTCTATATGCCGATTCACGGTGGAATTGAGATTGTCAGGGTGCTACATGGCATGATGGATATAGATGCGTTATTTATTCCCGTTTGAATCAAGCCTTTTCTCAAAGGGCTACGTTTTGTTGACTGCAGGAAAAGAAAAGATACCACCTCCCGACAGAAAAATCACGGTCAAAGCAGCCACCTTTCGATTGGTTATCAATAGGGCTGAGCTTTTTAAAATATCAATGAAGCCGTACACCTGTCACCTACAAAGTGTTATGCACAGGTACTCCTAAAAGGTAATGGTTACAGGTTATAAGCATCGCAAGGCACGCGAGCCTTTCATCTTAAGATAGCCTTCCTTGAAAAGCCTCAAACATGCAGCAACGACATCTCGAACTTGGGGATGATTCAAGGAGGGGAGTTGTCGGCTCGTCCGGATTCACTGCGGATCAGGCAGGCCATGACTGCCATTTGGGCGGCGGACAGCAGTACAAAGTATACCATCCAGACGGGGAATCCCATGATCGTCGGCTGTGCGCTTCCCCATGCCCAGAAATCGATTGCCAACACGAATATACCCGTCAACATCAGGAAATAGCGGTCGGTCAGCCACACGGGCAGGCGGATCGCAAGATTCCCTTCCTTTACCCGCAGCAGAAGATGGGCAACCAGGTAAACGCCGAAGGCGGCCAGCATCACTAAGATAACCGGTAGAAAGGGACCCGCCGGAATGAGCTTGAAGTGCAGAAGAATCAGGGTGGTTTCACCCGCGAGGATCGATAAAATGGCCGGGGCGGAGTAGACGCGCTTCCAGTACAAACCGAATAGAACCGTCGGGAATAGGACCGCCAACCCTGTGAATGTTTCGGTGGCGATCTCGATCATGGTCGCCGGCGGCCGATAAGCCAGGGCCAGGCCGGCAATACTCAGGCCGATCACGAAGATGCGACCGGGAATACTGGTCTTCGTTGCGGGTTTCCACAAGACGGGGAGCAGATCGCGGGTGAAGATTGAGCTGAGGGTCAGGAGCTGGGAGTCCATGGTGGACATGAGGGCGGCAAGTGCCCCCGCCGTGACCATGGCCGCCATGAAATCTCCCGCGACTGCGTTCACCACCAAGGGCAAAATGCGGTCGGCCTGTTTTCCGACAAGATCTGGAAACGACAGATGCCCCATCACGCCCACCGCAATCGGCGGAAGGAAGACTACCGTACAGATCAGGGGGTAGAGCAACATCATGCGGGAGATCGACTGCTCGCTTTTAGCGGCGAAAAAGCGCTGGAAGAGCTGCGGGAACATCGGGTCACATAGAAACCACAAGGCCATATAGCTGAACCAGATCCCCATCGTGTAATGCCCGCTGCCGCCGGGCCGGGAAAACAGCGCCGGTTTCAGGACCATCACTTGCTGGTTGGCTGCCGCGATCCCGCCATGATGGCCGGCGATTACGGCTAGGACGGCCACGAGCATGATCAGCATCAGGAGCCCCTGGAACAGATCGGTCCAGGCAACGGCGCGCATGCCGCCATGCAGAGTGTAGAGCACGATGACGGCGGTCACCAGAACGCAACCGGAAAAATAGGGGAGACCGACCAACTCCTTCAGGGCATAGCCGGCTGCCATAGGCTGGAGCGCGAGATAGGGTATGGTAAAGGTGATCATCACCAGGGCAAAAATGAAGCCCAGGACCGGGCTGTTGTAAAGCGACTTCACAAGCTCTGGCGGAGTGATGATCCCCCGTTCGCGTCCGATTCGCCAGATTTTGCGTCCGATGATCCAGAAGCTCAACGCCATGAACCCGGTGCCGAAGGCCATGATCGGGAAAAAGCCGTACCCGTCGCGGTAGCCGGCCCCCGAGGTCCCAAACACCGTGAAGGCGGAGAAATTGGTGGCAGTCATGGTGGCCAACAGGATCACAGTGCCCAGCCTTCGGTCAGCTAAAAAATAACTGGAGGGGGACGATTTCCAGTGGGTGCGCGTTAAATATCCGATCATCAGGACAATCAAGAAATACGCTGTCAATGCGGAAATTTTTGTAATCACAGAGAGTTCTTTTTAAACATTAAAAAAAAGCCACCCCGAAAGGTCGGGATGGCTTGCGCCTGACATAACCTGCTCCAAACAGGATATCGTCCAAGTGAACGATCATCCCTTGAATTGACACACACCTACTTTTAGCGCGTCGAGTATAGGAAGAATAAACCTGGATGTCAAGGCACAATAGAAATGTTTGTTCAGGAGATTTGGTTCAGCAAATGCTGTTTGCCATTTGATATCATCAACATTTCCCGATTCTGCCTGGTTGCTGCTTTCAGGAAGTTACATACACCCCCGATCACCCGAAAAATCATCCTTCAAAAAGTGCACATTTCACTTGGTATTCAATGAGCTTGTCCGATCAGGCGCCCTGAAGACTTGTATTTGAAGGTGTGGATTTTCGGAAAAGACAGATTGGATGCTTGCCACCCCGGATTGGGCGCACCGACCATGCGCCGCCCTGACATGACCAAACGGTAATCTTCCGATCATCCTCCCGTTAAGTTCGATCCTTATAATGGGTTTCAAAGAGGGGCTGTCATCAGCCCAGGATTGAAATATGGAGGATAAGTCATGAAAACGAAGAAGAATTTCAAGATCGTATTGATCGCCCTGCTTTTGGCAGGCGCGGTCGCCGGATTCGGTTACGGGATGACCGCGACCGCAAAAACCGGAGAGGCGCAGGCATCAACGGCGGCGATTTCCGCCGGATCGCCCATGGTGCCGGGCAATTTCAGCGACTTGGCCGAAAAGGTGCGGGCCGGCGTGGTCAACATTCAGGTCAGCAAAAAGGTGAAGAACGCCGGATTTGAAAGATTCGGGAGAAACCCCTTCGGAGACCGGAATCCCTTTGGGGACTTTTTCGGACCTTTCGAGGGCAACCAGCCCGACAGAAAGCAGCAAGGCGTGGGCTCCGGGTTCATCATGAGCAAGGAAGGGTACATCCTGACCAACAACCATGTGGTCGAGGACGCGGACCAGATCAAGGTGAAGCTGGCCGGCGGAAAAGAGTTCGAGGGAAAGATCGTCGGCCGGGATCCCAAGACCGACCTGGCCCTCGTCAAAATAGCGGGGGATTCGGACCTTCAACCCCTCAAACTGGGCAACTCGGATGACTTGAAGGTGGGCAACTGGGTGGTGGCCGTCGGAAGTCCCTTCGGACTGGAACAGACGGTTACCGCAGGGATCGTCAGCGCCAAGGGTCGGGTTATCGGCTCCGGCCCCTACGACAACTTCATCCAGACCGACGCCTCCATCAACCCCGGCAACAGCGGCGGCCCCCTGATCAACCTGCAGGGGGAGGTCGTGGGCATCAACACGGCCATCATCGCCTCCGGCCAGGGGATCGGGTTTGCGATCCCGATCAACATGGCCAAGGAGATCGCCCCCCAGCTTCAGAAGCGGGGACACGTCACGCGGGGATTGCTGGGCGTCGCCATCCAGGATGTGACCCCGGAACTGGCCAAGTCGCTCGGCCTCAAGGAGAGCAAAGGCGCGCTCGTCTCTCAGGTGGTTCCGGGCGGACCGGCCGACAAGGCGGGGTTCGAGCAGGGCGATGTCATCGTGAACTTCGACGGCCGGACGGTCGGCGATTCGAAGGATCTTCCCCGGATCGTCGCCTCGACGCCGGTGGGAAAAACCGTCACGGTGAAGCTGCTTCGGGACGGGAAAGAGATCGAGCGCCAGGCAAAGGTCGGCGAAATGGAGGAGGAGAGCGCATCCGCAACGGCGAAAAGCCCCATCCATCCCTCACTGGGGGTAACGGTGCAGAATTTGACGCCGCAGGTTGCACGGGAACTCGGCCTGAAGAAAAGCGCCGGCGTGGTAGTGACCGGGGTTGAGCCCGGCAGCCCGGCGGAGGAAGCCATGATCCAGGTCGGCGACGTCATTCAAGCGGTCAACCGGAAACCGGTCAAGAATGTGGATGATTTCGTGAAGATCGTCGAGAAAGCCAAGAGCGGCGGGA
>MNZQ01000136.1 GCA_001873745.1 Syntrophaceae bacterium CG2_30_58_14 | reverse complement strand
TGCGGCCGCCCTATACCGAAATTAATCCCTTCTCGCTTGCCGCTTACAGCAAGATCGAGATTGTTGCCGAGAAGGTGTGTGCGTTGCTTCAGCAGCAGGAGAAGTGGCCCCGACCACGCGATCTCTATGATCTCTGGTATATCACATGCCATAAAGGAGAGACGTTCGACCGAAGTCAGCTTCGGAGGCTGTTTGAACAGAAGTGCCAGATTCGTGGCATCCCGGCCGATATCAGCCGCCTCCGCTCAAAACATCTGTATGAATGGAACAGGGAAGCCTGGACAAGCCAGCTTCTGGCCATGCTCAGAACGGCGCCGGAATATGATTTGGTATGGACCGAATGGACCGCAAAGTGCGAGGAACTCCTGTGATTCAATCCTTTACCTAAATCCACCACCTAAAATAGAGTTCCATCGTTATTGCAAAGGGTTATATGCGAATTTCGTGCACCCATTGGTGAAGAAAAGGATTCTATAACATCATGATAACAATGAAAGAACGAGGTGGTGGATTATGGGCAGACTTTCACCTTGTCAAGCCCCCCTTTCCATGATAAGAGGCACTCGAACGAATTGCTGCGGCAGGCGGATCCGCATTGAATCCGTCAGCGGGTGCATTCCCCGCGGTCCGCTGCGAAGGGCTTCCATGCCGGTGAACTTTTTCCCCAAGACGGGTTTCCGGGGGCGTCGCCCGGAATACCCGGGATGTCAGGAGGTTTGGCGATGACCTTGCTTATCAGTGGCATTGTATCGATCATCCTCGGTGTGATCGGTTTTTCCCTGTGGTGGAGCGACCTCATGATCATCTTGAAGGGTGGCGTCCCGATCATGCTGATCCTGGGCGGAGTACTTGCGGTCTATGTCGGTCTGGACGCCATGGAGGACCGCATGAGAGAGGAAAGACACAAGCAGGAGGAAAAATTGGAGAAGACCCGGGAGGAGATCGAACGGGTCAAGGCCCAGGCGGAACAGTACCGCGAAGAAATCGAAAGGCTGAAGGAACAGGCGAACAAAAATCCGGAAAAATCTACCTGATCTGCTGGATGTCCTTCTCCTTGCCCACCACGACGAGGACATCCCCGTCCTTGATCACGCAGTCCGTCCCGGGAATCATGTTGATCTTGTCGGAGACGATGTCCCGAATCGCGATCACCTCGATGCGGTACCGGCTTCGGAGCGGGAGCTGATCGCGAGGGCCGACGCGAAGATGATGGCAATCGTCCTGCCGATGATCTCCCGCGGATCTGCCGGTTAAAGACTTTGACATGGTATTGTCCCTGCATCCGGTTCCAGATCATCAGGGGCAGCAGCGCGAAGCTCGTCGTCTTGATCCCGCCGCCGGTCGAACCGGGCGACGCCCCGATGAACATGAGGATGATCATGACCAGAACCGTCGGATTGGTCAGCCGGCCGATGTCCACCGTGTTGAACCCGGCGGTCCGTGGCGTGATCGACTGGAAGAGGGAATCCAGGAACTGCGTCGGGCCGGAAACCCCTTTCAGGACGTGGTCCGCCTCGAAGAGATAGAAGAGAACCGCCTCCGCGAGGATCAGGCCGCCGGTGGTCAGCAGAACGAGCTTCGTGTGGAGCGAGAGCCGCTTCTGCGCCCCCCGGAAGTGGGCGATGACCTCATGCTGGATGATGAAGCCGATCCCCCCGAGGACGATGAGCCCCATCACGGTCAGGTTGACGATCCAGTCTCCCCGGTAGGAGATCAGGCTGTCGGAAAAGAGGGAATAGCCGCAGTTGTTGAAGGCCGACACGGCGTTGTATAGCGCGTGGAAGAAGGCGGTGGCCGGCGGAAAATCCTGCGCGAAACGAGACAATAGGGGACGTTTCCCGTTTCAGTTCGCTTCCGTCCGTTCCTTCCGTCTCCGAAGGAGGACCGCCATCAGGACCCCTGCGCCAACGGTGATCGCGGAATCGGCCACGTTGAAGGCGGGCCAGTGGTGGCTGCCGATATAGACGTCGAGAAAATCGACCACCTCGCCGAAACGGACGCGGTCGATGAGATTCCCCGCAGCCCCGGCCAAGATGAGCGCCAGCGCCGAGACCAGAGAGGGCGCCTCGATCCGGCTGACGCGGAGGTAGTGAAGAATCAGCACAATCGCCGCCACCGTTACGGCAAGGAAAAAGAGATAGCGGAACAGCGGCGGGGCGCCGGCCAGGAAACCGAACGCGGCGCCAGGATTCCGAACGTGGGTAATATTGAAGAATCCCCCGATTACGACAAACGAATCATGGAGGTGCACGGTCGCGATGATCCATGCCTTCGTCGCCTGATCCAGCAGCATCACAACCAATGTGATTGTTAGAAAGAGGATATTCCTTTTTTGCAAAGTCTGCTTCACCAATCCTTGCTGCACGCCGCCTGTTGTCGGGCGGTCCGCCGGATGACCTGTTCCAAGGTTAAAGGTTTCCCACACATCTCGTGCAGAGCGTCGGGTGTTCGGCGCTGGCGCCCACCGTCCCGCTGTAGTTCCAGCAGCGGCTGCACTTCTCCCCCGTCGCCCGGCTGACATCGACCGCGAGACCGGGGATTTCGGAGCTCCGGTACGCCCCCACGCTTTCCTGCCCCGCAACGACACGAACATCGGAAACAATGAGGAGCGCCCGGAGATCCTCCCGGTGCGTCTCCAGAAGCGTTAGCAGCTTTTCCGGCGCGGCGATGGTTACGGCGGCGTCGAGGGAATGGCCCAGAACCTTGTTCTGGCGGGTCGTCTCAATGGCCTTCGCCGCCTCCCCCTTGACGGCGATCAGCGTCTTCCATGCCTCGGCCAGCTCCGGCTGCAAAAGCGATCCGTCCACCTCCGGAAACTGCGTCAGGTGAACGCTTTCGGCCTTTCCGGGGCAGGAAGGCAGCGCGAGCCACACCTCCTCCGCCGTGAACGTGAGAATCGGAGCGAGAAGCCGGACCATCGCCTCCAGAATCTCCTTCATCGCGGTCTGCGCCGACCGGCGCTCCCGGGACGCCGCCTTCGACGTGTAGAGACGGTCCTTGAGGACATCGAGGTAGAGCGCGGAGAGATCCACCGTGCAGAAGTTGTAGAGGGTGTAATAGACCACGTGGAACTGGTACTGCTCGTAGGCCTCGCGCACGCGGCGGATCACCTCCTGGAGGCGGTGGAGAATCCAGCGGTCCATCTCCGCCATCTCCCCGTGGGGGACGGCGTCTGTTTCCGGATGAAAGTCGTAGAGATTCCCCAGGATGAACCGGCTCGTGTTCCGGATCCGCCGGTAGGCCTCGACGAGACGCTTGAGAATCTCCTCGGAGATCCGGATGTCCTCGGTATAGTCCTCGGCGGCAACCCAGAGCCGAAGGATCTCGGCCCCGTAACCATCGATGATCGTTTGGGAATCGATCACGTTCCCAACGGATTTGGACATCTTTTTCCCGTCGCCGTCCACGACGAAGCCGTGGGTCAGCACATTCCGATAGGGCGCCCGCCCCCTCGTCCCCACCGATTCGAGGAGCGAGGAGTGGAACCAGCCCCGGTGCTGGTCGTTTCCCTCGAGGTACATGTCGGCCGGAGAGCTGAGGTTCGGCCGGTGTTCCAGGACGGCGGCATGGCTCACGCCGGAATCAAACCAGACGTCGAGAATATTCGTCTCTTTCTTGAACCCCACCCCGCCGCACTGGGGGCAGCGGGTTCCCGCCGGCATCAGATCCGCAGATTCGCGCTCGAACCAGATGTCGGCGCCGTGTTTCCGGACGAGTTCGACCACACAATCGAGAATCGCCTGCGTCATCACCTCCGCCCCGCACGCCTTGCAATAGAACATCGTGATCGGGACGCCCCAGAGCCGCTGGCGCGAAATGCACCAGTCGGGCCGGTTCGCGATCATGCCGTGGATCCGGTCGCGTCCCCAGGCGGGAATCCAGGTCACGGCGTCGATGGCGGCCAAAGCCTTCTTCCGGAGGTCGTTTTTCTCCATGGAGATGAACCACTGTTCCGTCGAGCGGAAGATGATCGGCTGCTTGCAGCGCCAGCAGTGGGGATAGGTGTGCCGGATCTCCACCTCCGCAAGGAGGGCGCCTTCCTCCCGGAGTCGGGCGATCACCGCGCCGTTGGCGTCAAAGACGAACTGCCCCGCGAAGTCTTTGACGTCGCGTGTGAAATTTCCATCGTCGTCCACGGGGGCGTAATTTTCCAGGCCATACTTCATCCCGATCTCGTAGTCCTCCTGGCCGTGACCCGGGGCGATATGGACGCAGCCGGTCCCGGCGTCAAGGGTGACGAAGGGGGCGAGGATCAGCAGGCTCTCCCGATCGATCAGCGGATGGCGGCACTTCTGCCCCTCCACAACGGATCCGGCAAACTCAGCGAGGATCTCATAGGGTTCATTCCGGAAGCCGAAGGCGTCTACGCAGCGGTCCACCAGGTCCTTTGCGACGATGAGAACCTCGCCCTTCACCTTCACCGCCGCATAGAGAAAATCATGATGGAGGGCGATGGCCAGGTTCGCAGGGATCGTCCAGGGGGTCGTCGTCCAGATGACGACGGAGACCTTCTCGCCGGCGAGCTTCGGGATGCGTTCGGAAATGTCGGAAATGATAGCAAATTTTACATAGATCGAAGGCGTCGTGTGGTCTTGGTATTCGACCTCCGCTTCCGCCAGCGCGGTCTTGCACGAGGCGCACCAGTAAACCGGCTTCTTCCCCTTGTAAACGCTCCCGTTCAGGTAGAGCTTTCCGAGCTCCGCGACCGTCGTCGCCTCGTAGCCGTAGGTCATCGTGAGGTAGGGGTTGTCCCACTCCCCGAAAACCCCGAGACGTTTGAACTGCTCCCGCTGGATCCCCACGTATCGGTCGGCGTAAACCCGGCAGAAACGGCGCTTGTCCGCCTGAGACATCGCCGCCTTCTTTTCGCCCAGTTCCTTGTCCACCTGGTGCTCGATGGGCAGACCGTGACAGTCCCAGCCGGGCACGTAAACGCTGTCGCGGCCCGACATGTTCTTCGCCTTGATGAGGATGTCCTTGATGATCTTGTTAAGCGCGGTGCCCAGGTGGATATTCCCGTTGGCATAGGGGGGGCCGTCGTGGAGGATGTAGGGTTTCCGCCCTTTCGCGTCCTCGCGGATCCGTTCGTAGATGCGCATCCGGTCCCAGCAGGCGAGCATCTCCGGCTCCCGCTTCGCCAGGTTGGCTTTCATCGGAAATTCGGTTTTCGGCAGATTCAATGTATCCTTGTAATCCATAAAACAGCACTCCTTAAAGGTGGACTCTCTTTGTAAATGGCGGGGAAAGCTATCACAGATCCCCGTCACTTTCAAGCCTCCATTTGTTTCCCCTCTGTTTTCGCTTTACGGCGCGGATATGCCCGCGCAAGGTTCTGCTGGTCGGCGTCATCAACATGTTTGGGATCGTTATCGGCTGTCGGGATAGGACGGATGATAAAGATGCTACCCTATTTTGTCTAAATCCTGTATAGGATCAAAAAAAATGAGGATCATAGAGAACATCCGGAAAAATAGCAAGGAGGAACAAGGTATTGACCCGCCCGCCGGAAAGCGGTCCAACTTTTCGGACCAACTCAAAATCAATGAATAGATACGAACGGTTCGGCATGGCCGACCGGGTGATCGCCGTCGGCTTCTGGATCAATGCGGTCCTGATGGTCATGAAGCTGCTGGCCGGCCATTTCGGCCATTCCGAGGCGGTCTTCGCCGACGGGATGGAGAGCGCCGCCGACTTTGTGGCGATCCTCGCCAGCATGGTCGCTCTCAAGATCGGGCGCAAACCCTTGGACGACGATCATCCCTATGGGCACGGCAAGGCGGAGAGCATCGCCGCCGTCCTGGTCTCGCTGATCATCTTCGCCACCGGCGGCGGCATCCTCTACAAGGCGACCATGACCATCATGGACAAGGACTACGGGGAACCGCAACTGATCGCCGTTCTTGCCGCGCTGGCCACCATCGTCATCAAGGAGACGCTCTTCCGCTACACCCGCCGCGTCTCAAAAAAGTTGGAGAGCCCGGCCGTGGAGGCGATCGCCAAGGATCACCGCAAGGATGCCCTCACCTCTGTTGTTACCTTGATCGGCGTCGTGGGCGCATACCTCGGAGCGGGGCTGATGGACCACCTGGCGGCGGGTCTTACCGCCCTCTTCATCTTCCGCATCGGCTGGGAGACTTTCCGCAACGCGGCCAACGACCTGATGGACGGTCAACCCCCAAAAGAGCTGATCACCGCCGTCGCCGCCATCGCGGCAGGAGTGCCCGGCGTCGAGCATGTTCACGAGATCCGCAGTCGGCGATCCGGGCAGTACCTGATCGTGGACCTGAAGTTAGACATGGATCCCGAAATGACGGTCAAGGAGTCCCACGGCATTACCTCCAAGGTCAAGCGGCTCATCTTCGAGCGGTTTCCCAACGTGGGGGACGTCATGATTCACATCAATCCACATGACGAGGAGCATGTGGATCTCATCCGGTTATAAGCCCGAACCCGGCAGCACAATCCTTTTATATGAAAATCCCCCCATCCCCTCTTTGGCAAAGGGGGGATGGGGGGATTTTCATGCTTCGTTGTGCCCACGCCGGGCATGGGGGTTACTCAGAGCGGCGGCGGCAATAGGGTGCGCTCGAAATCCGACAGCCAGGCGCCTCTTTTGTGGTCGTAGAAAACGTCATCAAGATTCAGCCGGGAAGTCTTCTCTTCTTCTTTCGGGTTGGCGAGCCTTACATAGAGCTGCGGATGACCATTTTTCGGAAAATATACAATCCAGACCGACAGGGTCACCGCTTTTTTCGGCGTGCTGCCCGTCCGCCGGATGCTGTTGTCGGGTCCGTCATTTCGATCCTCGCTGAATGCAATGAAATCGTCCAGCGAATAAGGTTTTGCATGGTTGCGAAGAAGCTCCTCGATTCTCTGCCGGCGGCGGCGACTGGACTCTCCCGTTTTCTCGTTGAATTTCAGCAATTTTTCGTCCAGGTAATGATTTGTTTGTGTCAGGACGCCGTTTTGTTTCACCGCTACGGAATATTCTCCGTTCAGACCGATCTCGATGACGGCGATTTTTGTTT
>MNZQ01000069.1 GCA_001873745.1 Syntrophaceae bacterium CG2_30_58_14 | reverse complement strand
CGTCGCCGAACAGGGGTGGGACGCCTTCCGCCAGGCGGAGGGGGCGGCGATCCGGGAACTCTCCAGCGCGGATCGCGGCGTCATCGCGCTGGGGGGGGGCGCGGTCCTCGATTCCCGAAATGTTGAATGCTTGAAAGGGAACGGGTTTTTTGTCTGGTTGATTGCCGCAGCAAAGACAATCGCCGCAAGGATGGGAAACGATGAGGCCGGCGGGAGTGAACGGCCTTCTTTGACGCAAGCGTCCAGCATCGGTGAAATCGATCCGGTGCTCTCCGAACGGGAACCGCTTTACCGTCGCCTCGCCGACCTTGCTGTCGATACGACGGAAATCGATGCGGACCGGGTCGCGGAGACGATCTGCACCGGCCTGCGGAAACAGTTTCCGCAGACGGAGGGGATCAATTGACGGCTTCGGCTTTTTTACGAGTCCGTCATCATTGAATCGAAGGAGAATGAACCATGTCCGGAAACACCATCGGCACACTGTTTCGGGTCACCACGTGGGGGGAGTCCCACGGTCCGGCGGTCGGGGCGGTCATCGACGGCTGTCCGCCGCGGCTTGATCTCTCCGCCGCGGATATTCAGAAAGAACTCGACCGGCGCAGGCCGGGCGGTCTGCCGTCGGCGAGTCCCCGCCGGGAGGAAGACCGGGTCGAGATCCTCTCCGGCGTCTTCGAGGGAAAGACGACGGGGACGCCCATTTCGCTTCTGATTCGCAACCGGGATGCGGACGGAAGCGCCTACGACGGCCTCCGCAATCTCTTCCGGCCCGGCCACGGCGACTTCAGCTATCAGGCGAAGTACGGAATCCGCGACCACCGGGGCGGCGGCCGCGCCTCGGGCCGGGAGACCGCCGGACGGGTGGCCGCCGGGGCCATCGCCCGAAAGATCATCGCGGAGGCGGGGATCACCGTTTCGGCCTGGACACGAGAACTGGGCGGCATCATCGCCCGCCCCCTCTCCCTGGCCACGGCGGAGACAAGCCCCCTTTGCTGCCCCAATCCGGAGGCGGAGGAGAGGATGGTGAAACGGCTGGCGGAGGCCCGGACCGCGGGGGATACGCTCGGCGGAATCGTGGAGATCGTCGTTCGGGGATGCCCACCGGGTCTCGGCGAACCGGTCTTCAGCAAAATGGACGCCGATCTGGCGGCCGCCCTCATGGGAATCGGAACCGTCAAGGGGGTGGAGATCGGTGCCGGCTTCGCGGCGTCCAGAATGACCGGGTCCGCCTGCAACGACCCCATCACTCCGAAAGGTTTTCGGACCAACCACGCCGGGGGGATCCTGGCGGGAATCACAAACGGCAGCGAGATCGTTATCCGGGCGGCGTGCAAACCGATTCCCTCCATCGCGCGCCCCCAGGAGACCATTGACCTGCAGGGGCGTCCCGCCGTCGTGACCATCGGAGGGAGGCACGACGCGTCGGTGATCCCGCGGATCATTCCGGTCTGCGAGGCGATGGTCGCGATCGTCTTGGCTGACCATCTCCTCCGTCAACGGGCGATCGGCCGATAGAGGGCATTGAAAAAGTCTTATGACTCCGGCAAGAAACCATGTCAAAGGTTGTCATGCCGGACCCCGGATCGAGTCCGGGGCAGGCCCGATCCGGAATCCAGCCCTGTCCTGGATTCCCGCTGGAGTTTACCCTCACGAAAACGGGGGCGGGAATGACAGTATGGACATTTATTGTTGCCGGAGTCATCAATAGAGGATCGGAATGAAAGATCTCACCATCGGCATCATCGGCGGGAGAGGCGGAATCGGAAAATGGTTCGCCGATTTCTTCGCCGGAGAAGGACATACCGTCCATGTCACGGGGAGGAGTACCGGCATGTCCCTTCCGGAGCTGGCGGCCACATGCCGCATCGTGATCGTCTCCGTCCCGATCGCGTCCACGATCGACGTCATCCGCGATATCGGCCCGCTTCTCCCGGAAGAGACGCTGCTGATGGACCTGACATCGCTGAAGGAGGAACCGGTCCGGGCGATGCTCGCCGCCTCCCGGGCGGAGGTGATCGGCTGCCACCCCCTCTTTGGACTGGACGCCCTGTCCCTGGCCGGCCAGAACATCGTCCTCTGCCCCGCGCGCGGGGATCGCTGGCTCGACTTCATAGAAGGGATCTTCGCGAAGAACGGCGCCCGGATCACGCTAACGACGCCCGCGGAGCATGACCGGATGATGGCCCTGATCCAGGGGCTGACCCATCTGGACACGCTCCTCATGGGACTCGTGCTCAGGGATTCCGGCATGGAACCGTCGGAACTGGCCGCCTTTTCCACGCCGGTCTTCCGGACCAAGCAGGCGATCATCGATAAGGTCTTCGGCCCGCGGCCCGGCCTCTATGCGGCGCTCCTCGCGGAAAACCCGAACATGCCGACGCTGCTGGAAACCTTCGAAAGGAACTTCCGCGTCGTGAAAGAGATGATCCTGCGGGGGGACGCGGCAGGCATCGAGGCCATGCTGAAGAAGCCGTGACGTTCCACCGGGGGAAACGCTCGAATAATTTTTCCTCCCGCCTCTCGATCACGGGCAGGACACGGACGGGGACGGTCGAAAGGCCGAAGCGTTACCCCACCCTCTGCCGATAGCTCTCCAGTTCCGCCTTTGTCATCTCCTCCGGCGGCGCCAGGTGGCAGTGCTTTTCAGAAGCGATGGAAATACCGCGCTTTCCCCGTTCGAACTCAAACAGCACAATCACGGCAGCATTCATAAACTGGGCCGCGATGGGACGACAGACCAAATCGGGGAATTTGGTTTCACACAAGGCAAAATCCTGCAAAATTTGGACGATGTTCAGCTTGTCCTTGCCGCCTTTTGCCTGGACGGGAAAGACGCAATGAACTCCCTTCCGATCAATCCCCCCATAGAGTTCGTCGGATTCAACCTGCCCCATGTTAGGCACGGTAGTTCGTAAATGGTTCTGGAGGGAGTAGCCGGTTCCTGTAGGAAGAGGAGAATACCTTTTCGATGATCCTTGCGTACCGATTTTCGTCTGCCATAAACCCTCTCTTGCTGCGTCAAAATCTACCCCGGCCATCTAAGTGCCACCACCTCTTCCCTGAGCTGTTCTCTGGTGGCGGTAGACAAACGGGTGCGAAAGAGATCAATACTCTCAAGCTCGCAGCCAAGGGACTTGGCTATATCGGCCAGGATTTCGCCGGTGCGGATCATGACGCGCAAATATGATGCCTGGTCCCCCACCACATAGGCCAAATGGGCTCCCGGTCGAAGAACCAGCCGCATATCGGCCAGGTGCCGGGCCATCCCCCCGAAGTAGAGCTTGGTCACCCGCGCATAGAGACGTTCGAATCCCGATGTTTTCCCCAACTCGATGCGCCGGCTCTCGAACCTTTCGGCAATGGCCTGAATCTCCTTGTGGTCGGCCACCCATAGGTCATCATCGTCCTTTTTGTAGATCGACCGGGTATTAGACCGGACCAGGTTTTGCTTCAGGGCACGGAGGTCTTCCCTGGTCCTGATAAAGCCGAGCAGGACCGACTCAAGGCGGGTCGTGCGGGTATAATCCTTTTCATTGGGATACGGAGGGGAGGTAATAACGGCATCGACCGAAGCGGGCGCCAGCAAATGGGTTACACTTCGGGCATCGGCATGAAAGACCTTGGCCGGCACATCGCCCGATGAAGACACGGTGCGAATATCGGCGGCCATCGCCTTTACCTCATCAAGCCATGATTTCAATACCGGGGCATCCCGTCTGATGGTTCCCACCCCTACTTCAGGGCCAAACCTGAGATTGCTTGCGGAATTCAGCACCGCTTTGGCAAAGGCCAGCTTATCATGCCGATGAAACGGCGCTTGCCTCATGTCTATAAAACTCCTTGACATACAGGTCCGGCCTTCGTATTTTCCTTTCCTGCGGCCGGTCGGCCTGGCCCGCAAGCGGCTGGGCAACCGCCTGGGGAACGCCCCCGGCCCTGCGTTCGAACCGCAATAACCAAGGAGGCGCCCCTGCAACAGCAAATGCGGGAGGCGCCGATTCCCTGCAACTTGAAAAAAATCGTGGAGGTGTTTCGTGAGGACAAGATTCGCAATGGCGGGCATCCTGGCGCTGGCATCGATCCTTCTGTGCATCCAGCCCGGCTGGACTCAAAACAGCATGCCGGAGAACTTTGTGGACCTGAAGAAGGCGATCCCTTCGGTGGCCCTGGACATTCGCTACTACGGCGACCATAATTTTCTGGGAACCCGGGTGGACGGATACCAGGCCCCCAAATGTCTCATCACCGCACCCGCCGCCGAGGCCCTGGCGAAGGTTCAGGCGGAATTGCAGGAATTTTCCCTCTCGCTCAAGATCCACGATTGTTATCGTCCTCAGCGAGCCGTGGATCATTTCGTGAGGTGGGCCAAAGATATCAAGGATACGAAAACCAAAGCCGAATTCTATCCTGCCGTGGACAAGCGCAACCTTTTTCGCGACGGTTATATTGCAGAGAAATCAGGTCACTCCAGGGGCAGCACGATTGACCTGACTATTGTTCCTGTTCCGGCGCCGGCAGAGGAGCGGTACATACCGGGACAACCTCTCCACGCCTGTTATTTGCCTTCCGGAAAGCGGTTCAATGATAACAGCATCGATATGGGGACGGGGTTTGATTGCTTCCATGAGCTTTCGCATCCCGGAAACTTGAAAATGGGGCTGCAACAACGCATCAACCGGCTCCTGCTCAAGACGCTGATGGACAAGCACGGTTTCAAGAATTACGACCAGGAATGGTGGCACTTCACATTGCGGAACGAGCCCTATCCCGACACCTATTTTGATTTCCCGGTGAAATGACTGGGGGCTTTGTTTGCAGGGGAGTAGGTCTCGTCGCATCGAAACCTTTGAATTTCTCTGCATATATTCTAAGTTGCCATTCCCGCGCAGGCGGGAATCCAGTCTTTTCAGGATTTTCTGGATTTCCTCTTTCGCTGGAATGACAAAGTAGGGGCATTTTTCAAAGATCTCGCATCTATGGAAAGGAGCGGATGCCGGATAAGAGCCTTTCCGTTAAGTCCGGGGTCCGGCAAGGTAACTCACATGCTGAATCGCCGAGGCAGCAAGAGGATTTCCCGGCTTCCGGGGTTTGTTCTGGGGGCGGCCTTGCTCCTCTGCGGTTTGTCCGCAACGCCCGCTACTGGAGATGTAAAATCTCCGCTCCAGATGCTTGTCGTGACAACGTCGGGTTGGTCCTCCGTTAATGCCGCACTGAGGCTTTACGAGAGAAAGGACGCCCAATCCGCATGGATTTCTCCGGGAGAGAGGATTCCCGCCGTTGTGGGCCGAAACGGCCTTGGATGGGGAAGAGGCGTCCATCCGGATCTTCCGGCCGGGGGGCCGCAAAAACGGGAGGGGGACGGGAGGGCACCGGCGGGCATTTTCAGGCTGGGCCCCGCCTTCGGCTATGCGCCCGGCGAATCGGTTCCGTGGATCAGCCTGCCCTATCGTCAGATGACGGAAAGCAGCAAGTGCATCGACGATCCCACTTCTCTGGTCTACAACCGCCTGGTTGATGATGGAAACGTCCGGCAGGACTGGAACAGCCGGGAAGAGATGAAACGGAGCGATGGGCAGTATCGCCTGGGAATCGTGATTGGGCACAATACGGATCCCGTGGCGCCGGGAGGCGGTTCCTGCATTTTCCTCCACATCTGGGAGAAGCCGTCCAAGGGAACCTCCGGCTGTACGGCCGTCTCGGACGCCGACATGGAGGAGATCCTCCGGCGTCTGAAACCGGAAGCAAATCCCCTTCTGATCCAGCTTCCGCAGCGGGAATATGAGCGAATGCGCGCTCCCCTGGGCCTTCCATGATTTTGAAGATTCCGTTTGACACGTTGTTCAAAGTCTGGCGTTCACATTTTCCGGGCCGATTTCTCTTTCTTTTGAGCATACATCAATTCATCCGCCGCCGACATCAGTTCGTCCAGGGAGAGCGGAGCGTGAGGGTCATAGACGACGGTCCCCCAACTCATCGAGAGACGGTAGCGGCGGGCGTCGGTTGCATTGAACGCATGAATGTTCTGTGCAAGGCGTTTCAACAACTCCTCAGGATGCCTATCCTCCGCGGCGTCTATCGAAAGCACCGCAAATTCATCCCCGCCCAGGCGGGCGACGATGTCCGCCTCCCGGAACGTCTGCCGAAGGACATGCGCCGTATCGATCAATGCCCTGTCCCCCTCCTCGTGACCGAAGGTATCGTTGATCCATTTCAGGCCGTCGCAATCGATGAAGGTCAGCAGCATCGACCTTTGGGCCCTGTTTGCCGCCCTGAGCTGCTGTTCGGCCAGGGTGATGAATCCCCGCCGGTTGTAAAGTTCCGTCAGTTGGTCCCGGAAAGACATCTCCCGGATCTCCTCCTCCATCCGCTTGCGGTCGGTGATGTCGCGGACGAATGAGAGAGAGGCGTCGCTGTTTTCAAAGGTGATGGGGACGGCGGAAACCTCGACATCGATCACCGAACCATCGAGTTTCAGGTACTTCTGCTCCATCGTCGGGACCGGTTTTCTCTCCTCGTTGAGCAACCGGAGCCGTTCCCGAAGGGTTTCCCGGTCATCGGGGTGGTACCGGTCGATAATCGGACGTCCCAGAAGATCCTCGGCGGATTTCGCCCCGAAAAACTGGACGGCCTTCTGGTTCAGATAGGTAAAACAACCGCCGACCTGAATGAAGACCGCATCGGGCGCGTTGTCGATCAGAAGCCGGATTTCCCTCTCGCTTTCCCGAAGCGATTTTTCCGTCTTTCTGAGATCGGCGAAAAGCCGGGCATTGGCGATCGCCCCGGCGATCTGCGACCCGATTCGCTCCGCCAGCCGGAGATCGGCCTCGGTATAGGAATTCGCCTCCTTCGACCGGAAGTGCAGAACCCCGATCACCTCGTCCTTGGAGATCAGCGGAACGCTCATGAGAGAACGCATCCCCGCCCGCACACTGGAAAACAGGTGAACGTTTCGTTCTGAAACCGCGCGGGCCTCCTCCGGATCAATGATCAGGCCGGTCCGTCTGTGCTGAAAGGTCTCATTGACCGACCCGGCCAGAGAAAATGAGTCTCCCGCTCGCCGGTGGGGAATCTCCGTTCCGGAAACATAGGCGATCGTCACGGCGTTCTCTTGATAATCCGTGAGGTTCACGTTCAGCCGGTCAAAGGGGATCAATTTTCGGGCCTCGGCGGCGAACCGGTCGTACACCTCTTCGATCACCAGTGTGGAGCCGATCAGACGCCCGATCTCGGCGATGACGGACATCTCCTCCGCCAGACGCTCCGCGGCCTCCCGGCTCCGGCGTTCCTCCCGCTCCTTGGCTTCCAGCCTGCCCGCCATCGCGTCGAAAGATTGCGCCAGTTCCCCCAAATCATCTTTTCCGTGGAGCAGACCGGTCCGCATCGCCAAGTCTCCCTGCCCCAATCGGTTGGCGGTTTCAACCAGCCGTCTCAGCTTTTTGACGATCACCGACTTTGCGATCAACCACGAGGAAAAAAGGGAGATGAAGAGGGCAAGTCCAAAAAGAACCGCGCTGATCGTCAAGGTTCTTTTCGCATTTGCAAGAACTTTTTCTTCCGGAATGCCGACGCGCATGTACAGATATACGGGGCTGGTTTCTGTCAGACGAAACCTCTTATACGCATAATAACGCCTTGTCCGGTCCAGACCGAGAGCGGCGAAAATCCCCTCCTCCGACTGGGCCGACATATTTTTCATCCTCTCAGGATCGTCGGCCTTCCCGATATATTGCTCCCCGTCAGGGTAACGGTACAGAGCGACGCCTCTGTGGTCGGTCAGGGAGAAGCTGGAGCCTTCCGGCAATTTGGCCATTGAAAGCCGCTGGCCGGAGCGGCTGAGGTCAACGGCCACCGCAACGACGCCTTTGAATCTCCCCCGTCCGTCCGATATCGGATAGGCGAAGTGAAATACGGGGCGCTTCAGGGCCACACCCACCGCATATTCTCCGGCGGAAAAATCCATGGCCTTCAGAACATCATGGAAATACTTCCGCTTTTTCAGACTGACGGGGGTAAATGGCTCGGCCGACGATATGAACATCCCTTCGGCGTCGAGGATGAAGATATTCGCATAAAGGGGATTGCGTTTCAGCAAATCTCGGAGGATTTTATCGGTCGCAAGGGTGTTTAAATTCTGGACATCCGGCAACCTGGACAGGGTGATCAGGAATTGGCGGGTGGCCGTCACCCCGCTCTCGTGTTCGAACGCGAACCCCTGCAATACCCTTCTGAGATCGTTTTGCGACTCCTCCAGATCGTGATCCAGGGAATTCCATGCCGAGTATATATAAATTCCCATGGGAGGAAGCATCGACAACAGCGCAAGAAAAAGAAGCCACGCCCTTATCGATTTGAAAAAAGAGGCTTTCATCGGGGCACCACAGTCTCACTTTCCAAAAAAGACAGAATTTTACGTCAGGAAGACGCCGGCGGCGCAAACCGGCGTAAGGAGCAAGCGCTGACAGCGGATCCGGAAGACCGACCAGCCCAGACACCGCAAGCGCATCATGATGACGCCGGAAACCGCTCCCGCCGTTCCCCCGGGGGGAGGTAACGGTGGATACTATTCCCCACGGTCAGGAAAATGCAACAAAAAAACGCGGGTTCTCACAATCGGTGACAGGCGTCTCCTTGACACGGAAGATATCCTTTCACTCGAAAATGCACCTCAAATCCCCCTCAATCCCCCTTTGTTAGAGGGGAACTTTATGATTCCCCTCTTTGGCAAAGAGGGGTTGGGGGAGATTTTCATTGTCCTTTGTGACGGCAGGCCGTCATGGGCGTTTCATCGGAAAATGCGCATTCAGCTTACATGACGGTCCGCCGTAAGACCCGGTAACAGAATTTCTTATTGACAGAGATCAAAAAAACTGTTAGAGGGCTTTCCAATCATTTGGAGATGAGTGAAATGGATATGAAGATGCAGATCATCGTCAGAAACTGGTGGTGGTGGAACAATCCGAGGGAGGAGTTTGTCCGCTGCTGATCCTATGAAACCATGAAGATCAAAGCCGTGGGGAGCTCTTCTAAGACCCCGCGGCTTTTTTATTTTGCAGGCAAAAAGGCCGTGACGATTCACGGCCTTTTTTTATGACGCGTACGATACAAGAGGAACAGACCATGTATGCACCGGACTTTGAGACCTTCACCAAACTGGCAAAAGAGGGAAACCTGATCCCCGTCTGCCGGGAGATCCTGGCCGATACGGAAACCCCCGTCACAGCCCTGATGAAACTGGCCGACCGCCCCCACGTCTTTCTGCTGGAAAGCGTCGAGGGGGGGGAGAAATGGGCGCGGTACAGCTTCCTCGGGGCGGACCCGCGGCTGATCTTCCGCGTCCGCGGGGAGGAGGTTCTCATCGAGGAAACCGGTGCGGTGCGCCGCATCTCCCATGGGGGCGACCCGTTGCGATTCCTGAAGGAACTCCTCGACCGTTACCGCCCCGTCCCGCTGGAGGGGTTGCCCCGGTTCTTCGGCGGCGCCGTCGGGTTTCTCGGCTACGACATGGTCCGCTATTTTGAGCGGCTCCCCGCCGGCAAGGGGGATGCCCCGGTGGAGGACGAGACGGTCTTTCTGGTCACCGACACGCTTCTCATTTTCGACAACGTCCGCCACACGCTCAAGATCGTTGCCTGCGCGATGACCGGCGAGGGCGGAACGCTGCGGGAGATCTACGACGGGGCCGTCCGTCGGATCGACGACATGACGGCCCTCCTCCAGGCCACGATGGCCGGAAGACCGGCTTCCCCGGTGCGGACGGACCAGGGTCCGAAGGCCCCCCTTCCCTTCCGGTCCGACATGATTCCGGAGACATTCAAGGCCGTGGTCGTAAAGGCCAAGGAGTACATCGCCGCGGGGGACATCATCCAGGTCGTCCTCTCTCAGCGGTTTCAGCGGGAGTCCGCCGCGGACCCGGTCGATCTCTACCGGGCGCTCCGCCACATCAACCCATCGCCCTATATGTTTTTTCTCAAGTTGCAGGATCTCCACCTCATCGGCGCCTCGCCGGAGGTGATGGTCCGTCTCGAAGAAGGGGTTGCGGAACTCAAACCCATCGCGGGAACCCGGCGCAGGGGTTTGAACGAACAGGAGGATCGACGATTTGCCGACGAACTCCTCCAGGACCCCAAGGAGCGGGCGGAGCACGTAATGCTGGTCGATCTGGGGCGGAACGACCTCGGGCGGATCGCCCGGATCGGGAGCGTCCAGGTCAATCAGTTGATGGCGGTGGAGCGCTACTCCCACGTGATGCACCTCGTCTCGGACATCCAGGCGCAGCTCGCAGAGGGGAAGGATGCCTTCGACGTCCTCCGAGCGACATTCCCCGCGGGGACGCTGACCGGCGCGCCGAAGGTCCGGGCGATGGAGATCATCGCGGAGATGGAACCCTCCCGCCGGGGGCCCTACGGCGGCGCCGTGGGCTACTTCAGCTATGGCGGCAACATGGATTTCTGCATCACGATCCGGACGATGCTGATCCGGGATGGAAAGGTCTTTCTCCAGGCCGGCGCCGGCATCGTCGCCGATTCCGATCCGGAAGCGGAGTACCAGGAAACGCTAGGCAAGGCGGAGGGGATGGTCCAGGCGGTGCGCCTGGCGGAAAATGGTTTTAATTAGGGACAGAGCCCCTAATTAAAAAAGGAGAAGAACGATGATCCTGATGATCGACAATTACGATTCCTTTACCTACAATCTGGTCCAGTACCTGGGCCAGCTCGGCCGGGAGGTCGCCGTGCACAGGAACGATGCGATCACCCTCGACGAGATCGAGGCGATGAACCCGGAGGCGATCTTCCTCTCCCCCGGCCCCTGTTCGCCGGAGCAGGCGGGGATCACCGTCGATGTGGTCCGGCGATTCCACAGAAGCATTCCGATCATGGGGGTCTGTCTCGGCCATCAGGCGATCGGCAAGGCCTTCGGCGGACGGGTGATCCGGGCGGACCGAATCATGCACGGCAAGATATCCCCGATCATCAACGACGGCCGGACGATCTTCAAGGGCCTCCCCAGCCCCTTTCCGGCGGGACGCTACCACTCGCTCCTCGTGGAGCGGGAGAGCCTCCCCGACTGCCTGGAAGTGAGCGCGGAAACCCAAGAGGGGGAGATCATGGGACTCCGGCATCGGACGCTGCCGGTGGAGGGGATCCAGTTCCACCCAGAATCGATCCTCACGCCGAGCGGCAAGAGGATCATCCGGAATTTTTTGCAGCTTATCGACAGAAAGGAGAGGTGTGACGCATGATCAAGGAAGGAATTGCCAAGGTTGTTCTCGGGGAAGACCTGCGGGAGACGGAGATGATGGCCGTGATGGATGAGGTCATGGAAGGCGCTGCGACGCCCGCCCAGATTGCCGCCTTCATCACCGCGCTCCGGATCAAGGGGGAGACGGTGGAGGAGGTGACCGGGGCGGCCCGGATCATGCGGCAGAAGGCGACCCGGATCGACGCCCGGTCGTCCGTCGTCGTGGACACCTGCGGGACGGGCGGGGACGGCCGGAACACCTTCAACATCTCGACCACCGCGGCCTTCGTCGTCGCGGCGGCGGGCCTCACCGTGGCCAAGCACGGCAACCGGGCGGTCTCCAGCGGCTGTGGAAGCGCCGACGTCCTGGAGGCCCTGGGAGTCAAGATCGACGCGGCGCCGGAGATCGTGGAAGAGTGCCTTCAGCAGATCGGGATCGGCTTTCTCTTCGCCCCCCGGCTCCACGGGGCGATGAAACATGCGATCGGCCCCCGCCGGGAGATCGGGATCCGGACGATCTTCAACATGCTGGGGCCGCTCACGAACCCCGCCGGGGCGACCGCCCAGTTGATCGGCGTTTATGACCCCAGGCTCACGGAGATGTTCGCCGGGGTCCTGAAGAACCTCGGGACGAAACGGGCCTTCGTCGTCCACGGCGCCGACGGCCTCGACGAGGCCACGGTCACGGGGGAGACGCGGGTCTCGGAGCTGAAGGAGGGGCTGGTAACCACCTACAATATCGACCCCATGGAGCTTCTCGGGGAGAGCTTCGCCGCCGCCGAGCTTCGGGGCGGGGATGCAGAAACGAACGCCCGGACCACGATAGAGATCCTGAGCGGCGAAACCGGGGCGCGCCGGGGAATCGTCGTTCTGAACGCCGCACTCGCGATCGTCGCGGGGGGGAAGGCGGCAGGGATCCGGGAAGGAATCGCGGTCGCGGAGGCCTGTATCGACAGCGGCGGCGCCCGGAAGAAGCTCCAGGCGCTCATCGAACACAGCCACAGTTGAGGATGATGGCATGATCCTGAACGAAATTGTCGAGACAAAGCGCCGCGAGGTGGCCCAGAGGAAGGAGATGATCCCCTTGCGTGCGCTGGAGAAGATGATCGCCGGGATGCCCCCGACCCGCGACTTTAAGGCGGCGCTCGACGCCGACGTCGGCTGCGCAATCATCGCCGAGGTGAAGCGGCGCTCTCCTTCCCGGGGTCTGTTCCGGGCGGACTTCGACCCCGTTCGGATCGCCCTGGAATACGAAAGCCACGGGGCGGCGGCCGTCTCCATCCTGACCGACGAGACCTTTTTCGGCGGGAGCGACGCGGATCTCACCGCCGTAAAGGAAGCCGTCACGCTGCCGCTCCTCCGAAAGGAGTTCATCATCGATCCTTACCAGATCCATGAGACGCGGGCGATCGGCGCCGACGCGCTGCTGCTCATTGCGGCCATCCTTACGGAGGGGCAACTTCGGGAATGCCGCAAACTGGCCGCCTCGCTGGGGCTGGCCGCGCTGGTTGAGGTCCACGACCGGGAGGAACTGGAGAAGACCCTGGCCGCCGGCGCGAAGATCATCGGGATCAACAACCGGGACCTGAAGACCTTCCGGACGGACCTGCAGACCACCCGGGCGTTGGCGCCCCTCATTCCGGCGGATCGGATCGCGGTCAGCGAAAGCGGGATCCGGACAAGGCAGGAGATCGAGACGCTTTTGAAGGCGGGAATCCGCGCCTTTCTGATCGGCGAGACGCTGATCGCGGCCCCGGAGATCGGACTAAAACTTAAGGAGCTCCTGGGGAAATGACACAGATCAAGATCTGCGGGATCACGAATATCGATGACGCCCTCTGCGCCGCCGCCTGCGGGGCGGACGCGATCGGTTTCATCTTCCACCCGCCGAGTCCCCGGTTTATCGCCGCGGAAAGGGCGAAGGAGATCATCGCCGCGCTGCCGGCGGGAATCGCCACGGTCGGCGTCTTCGTCAACCTGGATGCGGAAGAGGTGGCGCGGACGGTCGAGGATTGCGGCCTCGACCTGATCCAGCTCCACGGCGATGAATCGCCGGAATACTGCCGCCGGTTCCCGCCGGAGCGGGTCATCAAGGCCGTCTTTCTCCGAACGCCCGAAGAGCTCCGGGCGCTTGATGCCTACGACGTCCGGGCCTTCCTGGCGGACTTCCGGGAGGCGGGCCGTTACGGCGGAACGGGGAAGCGGGCCGACTGGGGGCTCGCCGCAAGGCTCGGAAAGAGTCACCCCCTGATCCTTGCCGGCGGTCTTGGCATCGAGAACATCGGCGAGGCGCTGGCGGCCGTCGCCCCCGGGGCCGTCGATATCAACAGCGGCTGCGAGAGGACGCCCGGAATCAAGGATCACGAGCGGATGCGGCGGATCGTCGGCATGATCCGTGAAAAAAAGGGGACAGCTCCCGATTTATCTTAGGTGATATACATTGACATGTATCACATTGTATGATAGGGTCATTTCGCGGTTCACTGCTGAAAAGAATTTATCACGAGGCAACGAGATGAAGAGTGCAAGAACCATCATCACGATTTCGGAGCAGGAAAAACGTTGGCTGGCTGCATACAGCGGATTGCACGGTGTTTCCTTGGCGGAGACCGTTCGTAGAGGCATCGCTTGCCTGAAAGCGACGGAAGGTCATGAAACATACCGGAAACTTGTACAGGATACCAGGGGAATCTGGATGCGGGGCGATGCCCTGCGTTACCAGGAAGAGATTCGCTCGGAGTGGGAAAAACAGTAATGTTGGAGAGGCTTCTCGATTCCGTCATCCTCATCGATCACCTCAACAGCGTGCCGCAGGCGACGGAATTTATCCTTGCTTTGGATCCGGAGAAAACGGCCATTTCCGTGATCAGCTATGCCGAGATTCTGACGGTGCTGGACGAAGAGGGGGGACGGAAAGCCCGCCCGCTTCTTCAAAGCTTCGAGATGTTGGAAATCAATGCCGCTGTAGCCGAGAAGGCCGCCGTACTGAGGCGGCAATACGGATGGAAGTTGCCCGATGCCTTCCAGGCGGCAATAGCCATAATCCACGACGTCAAGTTGTGTACACGCAACACCAAAGACTTTAATTCGCAGAAACATTCCTTCGTCGAAATCCCCTATATTCTTTTATAATCAGAATAGGGGGTCTTTAAATTTAGCGTTTTGCGGGGAGGGATAGCGCCCCTATTTTCCCTCCCCCTTTCTAACAATGACATAAATAGGGTATGCGGAAACCACCGGTGGGGAATCAACCCTGCGGGATTAGAAAACGGATGTGAAAACATGTTGATCACGGTGGACAAAAGGGGAAGCATCAATCTTCCCGCCTCCCTGCGGAGGCAGTTGGGGCTTGTTGCGGGTGCGTGTCTGGATCTGTCGGTCGCTGACGGGGGAGGCTTCATCCTGCAGCCCGTGGCGGTTTATCCGGCCGTTCATCTGAATGAGCAGGGACTCGCGAAACTGAAGGAAGCCAGGGAAAGCGGCGCCGCGGCGATGCCGGCCTGGTTGACCGATGAGATGGCCCATGCCGAAACTGATTCCGAGTGAAAAGTTCATCGAGGATGCGGAACGCTTTCGTCGTCAACCGGAGATCATGAAGAAGATCGCGAAGTCCCTGGGTCTCCTTGAAAAAAATCCCCTCCATCACGGCCTGCGCCTGGAGCGCATCGTCAATGACCCGATGGCGTGGGCCGCTCGCGTGGACCAGCGATGCCGCCTCTCCTTCGATCCGGAGAAAACGCTTCCGGCGGGAAACCCGGACTGGTCGGCGCCGCTCCGCCTCCTGCGCCTTCTCGACCATGACGATCTCTATCGTCATCCCCGCTGAATTTAATTGGGGACAGCTCCCGATTATTACAATGCCGGCATTGACTCTGTTATTCCCCGCGACGTTTTGCGGAGCGGAAGTTTTCGAAAGGATATGAAGAGATGATGAAACGGACACAGCCTGACAGACACGGCCATTTCGGGATCTTCGGGGGGCGCTATGCGGCGGAGACGCTGATGCCCGCCCTGCTGGAGTTAGAGGCGGCCTATCGCGCCGCCCGCAAGGATGCAGCCTTCAAGAAGGAGTTCGCCTTTTATCTCCACGAGTACGCGGGGCGGGAGACGCCCCTTTATGAGGCGCGGAGGCTCACCGAGGCCCTCGGCGGCGCGAAAATCTACCTGAAGCGGGAGGACATGAACCACACGGGGTCGCACAAGATCAACAACACCCTGGGGCAGATCCTGCTCGCCCGGCGGATGGGGAAGAAAAAGGTGATCGCCGAGACCGGGGCGGGACAGCACGGCGTGGCCACCGCGACGGCGGCGGCGCTCTTCGGCATGGGGTGCCGGATCTTCATGGGCGAGGAGGACATCCGCCGGCAGGCCCACAACGTCTTTCGGATGAAGATCCTCGGCGCCGAGGTCGTCCCCGTTGCCGCCGGAACGGCGACCCTCAAGGACGCGATGAACGAGGCAATGCGCGCCTGGGTCACATCGGTCCGGGATACCTTCTACGTCATCGGCACCACGGCCGGCCCCCACCCCTACCCGGTCATGGTCCGCAATTTCCAGAGCGTCATCGGCCGGGAGGCAAAGCGGCAGATTCTGAAGAAGGAAGGGCGGCTTCCCGATCTCCTCATCGCCTGCATCGGCGGCGGAAGCAACGCTCTGGGGCTTTTTTACCCCTTCCTTGACGCCGCCGGCGTGGCGATGACCGGCGTCGAGGCGGCGGGGAAAGGACTCACCACGGGGCTCCATGCGGCGAGCATCACGGCGGGGCGGATCGGCGTCCTGCATGGAAACAAAACGTATCTCCTCCAAGACGGGCACGGCCAGGTCCGGGACGCCTACGCGATCGCCGCCGGCCTCGACTATCCCGGCGTGGGTCCGGAACACGCCTGGCTCCACGACACCGGTCGCGCCCGCTACGTCAGCGTCACGGATGAGGAGGCGGTGGAGGCCTTCGTCGCCCTCTCCCGGCAGGAGGGGATCATCCCTGCGCTGGAGAGCGCCCATGCCGTCGCCTATGCGATCAAAACGGCGCCGACCATGGGAAAGGACAAGATTGTAATCATCAACCTCTCCGGCAGGGGGGACAAGGATGCGGAGACCATCGCCGAGAGCAGGGAGGGAAAGGAATAATGGGACGGATCGAAGAGAGATTCACGGCATTGAAAAAAGAGGGAAGGACGGCGTTCGTCGCCTACCTGACGGCGGGCGACCCGGACCTTGAGGCGACAAAGAAGCTGATCCCCGCCCTGGAGGCTGCCGGTGTGGACATCATCGAAATCGGCGTCCCGTTCTCCGATCCGACCGCGGACGGCCCCGTCATCCAGGCCGCCTCTCAGCGCGCCCTCAAGCGGGGGGCCACCCTGAAGAAGATCCTCGCGGTGATCGCCGAGCTTCGCAGGACGAGCGGGATACCGATCGTCCTGTTCGGCTACTACAACCCGATCCTCAGCTACGGACCGGAACGGTTCGCGGCGGACGCGGCGGCCTCCGGCGTGGACGGCATCCTCATTGTCGATCTCCCCCCCGAGGAGGCCGACGAGCTGCGCCGCTTCACGGATCCGGCGGGGCTGGCGTTCATCACCCTCATCGCCCCGACGACGGATCCCCAGCGGGCCCGGAGGATCCTCCGGCGGGCAACGGGATTCGTCTATTACATCTCCATCACCGGCGTCACGGGAACGGCCGTCCCCCGGCCCGACGATGTCCGGCGGGATGTAAAGCGGCTCCAAGGGATGACGGCGCTTCCCGTCACTGTTGGCTTCGGGATCTCCACGCCCGCACAGGCGGCAACCATCGCCCCGCTGGCCGACGGCGTCGTTGTCGGAAGCGCCTTGGTCCGTCTGATCGGCGCCAAAGGTGGAAGCGGCGACCTCATCCCGGCGGCCGCTTCTTTCGCAGCGGAGATCCGCCGGGCGATCGACGCCGCCTCTCCTCCGAATTCCCCGGTGAAATAAAAGTCTATGCTGAATCGCCGAGGCGTCCATCCGGGTCTTCCGGCCGGGGGGCCGCAAAAACAGGAAAAGGACGGGAGGGCCTCGGCGGGCATTTTCAGGCTGGGCCAAGCCTTCGGCTATACGCCCCGGCGGGACGCACCGGTTCGACACGGAGCCCGGCTTTTAATGCCAGACAATACAAAGTTGCAATTTTGGTCATCACTGTATATTAACGAATACGGGATGAAATGTGGCATTATTGGGGGATGATCGGGGGCAAGGACAACTTCCTGAAGTCAATAAGAAGTCAATAAAACGTTAACATCGACACGTATACTTTGTTTCAACTAGTAATCGTAACGTCAATTGAAAAACGAAAACCCTTGACTTGTAGGTGTCGCCAATAGCCGTATATGTTTTTTTGGCTAAGCCTTACGGGTTGAACTCTGCTATAAAATCCAACGGACCGCCCTCGCTGACTACAATAAACGATCGGTTATCGTCTCGTCAACGGGCAATGCCTGTCGACAGATGTATTCAACTGGGATGAGACGCTGAAATTGATCTCATTGCCTGATACTACGATCAACCTTTGGGAAATCTTTGCACGTCAACGGCCGCAGGAGAATGGGGTTGATTTAAGGGTTCGGGCAATTCGGATTAATTTGCAATTTATACGCAGTATGTCGAATATTTATCGACATACCATGACGAATTGTGTTATATCTCTCCCGCAATCCATGATGTGACAGGAAAAAGAAATGATGGAAGAACTGCGAAGCAAGATCACGGGCGAGGAGTTTGATTATCCGGCACTTCTGGATAGTCTGCGGGAATACGACTGCCCCCGTGACAAGATCACGTCCCTGCTGAGACAGGGGGCCGTCGTCCGGGTAAAGAAGGGGATTTACGTTTTTGGTGAGAGATACAAGCGGCGCCCCTTCTCTACGGAGGTTCTGGCAAATATGATCTGCGGGCCTTCCTATGTTTCCCTCGATTACGCCTTGCATTACTATGGCCTGATTCCGGAAAGAGTCGAAGCGGTGACGTCGGTTACCGTCAGCCGGGGCAGGCGCTTTTCCACCCCTGTCGGCCTTTTCATTTATCATAGCGTTCCCATGCGAGCCTACCCGATCGGCATCGACCGGGTAGAACTCGATGGAGGGCGCTCCTTTCTCATCGCGATCCCGGAGAAGGCTCTGGCGGATAAGATCCAGGCTGACCGGGGAACGGCCATTCGCACCCAGGCGGAAATGAGGACTTATCTCTTGGACAGCCTGCGGATAGCTCCCGAGGGACTGGGAAAACTGAATCCGGAGACAATCTCCCTGATTGCTGATCAATACCGCTCCCGGAAGCTCCGCTTGCTGAGCGGACTGGTTCGTCGGCTGGGCGGAAGGGGGGAAGGCGATGAATGACGCAATTGCCCGCATGCTGAACCGGTATGAATGTCAAAGCGTCGAGGACCATGTGAGGGCCCTTCGGGAGATCATGCAGGAGATTGCCCTCCTCGGCCTCTGGCGAAGCAAGTTCTTCGAAAAGGCTGCATTTTACGGCGGCACGGCCCTCCGGATTCTTTCAGGATGTCGTTAAAAGGATTGTGGTGGATCAAGCATCCGCTTGAACCCCTCGCGGCTTGGTTTAGTATTTCGCTGTCGCTTGATGAACATCAAAGGGCGGCAATGGCTGCAGCGGCGTCAAAACCGCTTTTCACGCAATCCCCGATGCCGATGCCGCGATAACTGCAGCCGATAAGAAAGAGCCCCCGGTGCTCTTCGCGTTTTTCGTCGATGGCCGCGATGCGTTCCAGGTGGCCGACGGTATATTTGGGCATCCCCTGAAACCAGCGGTATACCTTGAAAAACACCGGCTCCGCCGAGATGCCGATCATCTCTCTCAGCTCTTCCCGAACGGCGGCGAGCAGCTCCTTGTCGCCAAAGGATACGAGTTCCTCGTGATGACCGCCGCCGACAAAACTTCTGACGAGCATGGTGTCGTCCGGCGCCCGTTTCGCCCATTTTATCGAACTCCAGGTGCAGGCGTTTATTCTTCGGTTCTCAACGCGGGGAACGATGAATCCGAAGCCGGGTAAGGGCTTCTTGATGTCTTCTTTCCGGAAGGCGATGGAAACGGTCGCCGATGATGACCAGGCTATGGCAGACAGCCTGCCGCAGAGATCTTCATCCATATCGCCGATGATCTCTTTGGTTACGTAAGCCGGGGTGGCAAGCACCACGGCATCGAAATCCGTCGTCGAACCGTTGCCGAATGTCAGGCGGTAGCCACTTTCTTTCTTCTCCACCGAGACCACGGCCGTTCCGGTCCGAATCCGCTCTGCGCCCACGTACGACACGCACCCCTGCACCAGCTCCTGCATGCCCCCTTTCATCGACATGAAATAGGTCATCTTTGCGCCCAAGGGGTTCTGAGGCGGCATTTTTTTCATCGCGGCGACCATGCTTTTGATCAGGCTGCCGGATTTCCGCTCCATCTCGACAAAGCGGGGAAACGTGGCCAGCACGCTCATATTGTCCGGATTGGAGGTGTGAATGCCCGCAACCAGGGGCTCTGCGATCTTTTCCAGACACTCCCTGCCGAGTCGGCGCGTGACGAATTCGGCGAGGCTTTCGTCTTTCAGATCTTTTCTGGACGGGACGAAGAGTTCCATGCCCATCCGTATTTTGCCCGGCCAAGAGATGAGACGGGACTTGACGAGCGGCATAATCATGGTGGGCACCATCAGCATGACGCCTTCCGGAAGAGGATGGAGGCGTCCCCCGGAATAGATGAAGGTGCCTTTGTGCTCATCGTTTGAACAGAGCATCTCGCCTTCAAGCCCCACTTTTTTGATCAGTTGTACCGACCAGATTTTCTCCGGAAGATAGCTGTCGGGTCCGCCCTCAACGGTAAACTCGCCGATTCTTTCCGTGAAGAGCTTGCCTCCGACGGAGTTTTCCTTTTCAAAAAGGGTAAAGTTGAATCCCTTTTCTTTCAGATCGACGGCGCAGGCAAGGGCGGAGATGCCGCCGCCGACGATGGCTATTTTTTTATCGTTCATCGGCGTTAAACTTGGTTACGACCTCTTTCAGGGCCTTTATGAACGGCGCACCGGCATTGAGAGAAGGTATGCGCCGGAAGGAAAGCCCTTTCCCCAACGCGTATTGTCGGTGGGTGATATCGATATCGTAGAGCGTCTCGATGTGGTCGGCGGTGAACCCGATCGGGACCTGGATAATGCCTTTGAAACCGGCAGCGGCGATGGCGTCGATTTTTTCTTCGACGGTAGGGGTTATCCACGGTTCCGTCACATTGTTCGGAATGCTCTGCCATCCGAGCGCATGATTTTGGATGCCGGCGCAGGAGGCGACCAGCGCCATTGTCTCCTCGATCTGTTGCCGGTACGGCTCGCCGGAGAACTTGATCGGCAGGCTGTGCGCCGAAAAAAGGTAAAATGCCTGCCTATCGAAAGAGTCGCCGCGAATCGCCTCCACCCAACTTTCGATGAAAAGCGGCTCCCGATACCAACTGTGGATAAAATCCACCGGCACGGAAAGGGATCTTTTTCCGATGTGGCTCTTTGCGACGTCGATATAATTTCCCGTGGTGACGCTCGCGTAAAAAGGTGAAAGAAAAAGAACAAGAATCCGCGCCGGCCCCGATGCCGCCGTGCTTTCCAGCACATCTTCAATGAACGGCCGCGAATGGCGGAACGCGGGGAGACAGAAATACGCCTCGCCGAGCGCTTCACCCAATGCCGTCGCCTGTTCCTCGGTGATGCGCGCCAGCGGTGAAAAACCGCCGATTTGCCGGTATCGTTCGCTGACGGCTTTCATCGCCGGCGGGGGAAGCTCCCGGCCGATAAAATGCTTGATGAACTCGGGGATCTCTTCCGGGCTGCGGGGAGCGCCGAGAGTCACGAGGATGACGCCGGTCTTCATTTTCTTGCACTCAACTCATGGACGATGTCGATCATGTATTTAACGTTGTCGGTCGGCGCGGTCGGCAGGATGCCGTGGCCGAGATTGAAGATGTGACCGTTTTTATTCCCCACCTTATCGAGGATCTCCGCGACCCGGCGTTTGATGTACTCACGCGATCCGTAGAGGGCCACCGGGTCGAGGTTCCCCTGGATGCAGGGTTCATAGTTCAGCGCCTTCCACGCCGCGTCGATATCCGTGCGCCAGTCCACTCCGATCACATCGCCTCCGGCCTCGTGGATCAGCGTCAGCAAATGCGACGCACCGAAGGCAAAATGGACGTGCGGCGCCGACTTGTCTAAGGATGCCATCAGCCGTTTCTGGTGTGGCAACACGAACTCCCGGTAATCGGCCTGCGATAGGCATCCGACCCAACTGTCGAACACCTGGACGGCCTGGACGCCCGCCTTGATCTGGTCATTCAGGTAAACGATGACCATGTCGGTCAGTTTTTCCATCAGCAAATGCCATGTATCGGGTTCCCGGTACATCATCGACTTGGTAAACACATAGTTCCGGGAGCCGCCCCCTTCGGTGATGTAGCTTGCCAGCGTGAACGGCGCACCCGAAAAACCGATCAGCGGAACCTTGCCGCCCAGCTCGCGCCTCGCCATCCGGATGGCGTCCATCAGGTACGCCATCTCTTCCATCGGGTTGATGGCCCGTATCTTTTCCACATCGGCCCGCGTCTGGACCATGTTGTTGATCCGGGGGCCGTCGCCTTTGGTGAATTCAAAATCGATCCCCATTTTTTCCAGAGGCAGCAGAATGTCGGCAAAGATGATGGCGGCGTCGATTTCAAAGCGCCGGACGGGCTGCAGGGTCAGTTCCACCACGAGTTCCGGCGTCTTGCATACCTCGATGAAGCTGTGTTTGGCCCGCACTGCGCGGTATTCCTCGAGGTATCTGCCCGCCTGCCTCATGATCCAGACGGGCGTGCAATCCACGCTCTCTTTTTTGCATGCTTTCAGATATCGGTCGGCTCGTGACATAAACGATCTCTCCTTCATAAATGGACGGGGATATATAAACCAGACGGCGCCAAAAAGATAGAAATTAATTGTGTTATCGCATGCGGCAGCGAACGAATTCCGGCCGGCTGCATGCGCTGCATCTGCACATAGACGGCCTGTGATTCCTTCGCAAAGCCAAGTCAACGGAGGAGTGGGTCGCCCCCCTCAAGAACAACCGTTCAAGCCATGGGTTCGACTCCCTCCTCAGCGAAAGAAAGGCTTTAACTCATCTTCTACAGTTGCTAAAAAATAGTTCCACTATTTCAGATGGATGTCTTCCTTGAAAAAGTTCTTGGCGCCACAGATTGCTCTTTGACAACATGTTTTGCGTCATGCCACCTCCCGGATCGTCGACGGGATGGCTACCCCGACAGCCTGGAAGATTTTACCGCAGGTTCCGAGGCATTCGCTGCGGATGGCGAGCGTCTTGCCCTTGTCTTCAATCGTGATCTCCTGCAGGGCCTTGAGATCCTGCTTGATGTCGGCCCACTCGAAACAGTGGCCGGCCTTCTCCAACCTCCGATCCAACTCCTTCCGGATGACCAGGGCCAGAAAGCTGCAAAAAGAGCGATCTTAACATTACGAGGGGTTACAATGACGAACCCACAAACTGGCGTAGAAGAAAAGCCAAGGACTTCCTGCGTCTTTTGTTTTTCATAACATCCGCCTTTTTGAGTCCTTTAATAGTGACGCCAATGTTCCGATACCTTTTCTTTTGGACATAGAATAGCACCCGATCGTTCCATATCGCGGCACGAATCTATCTTTTTTCCGGCAAAGAATAAATTGTCCTGAATCTAAATTTCTGGTATCATAATGACCAACAAGGGAGGGATGTTATGAATACCGATCACATGATAGAGACCAAACCGGAAGTGATGCTGGGGAAACCCGTCATCAAAGGAACCAGGATTCCTGTCGACCTCATCGTGAGAAAATTGGGTGAAGGCGCCTCTTTTGAAGATTTGCTCGATGGTTATCCAAATCTGTCGAAAGACGCCATCCAGGCGGCGTTGATTTACGCCGCCGATATGATCCACAATGAAACAACTATCTTTTTAAAGACAGGCACTGCCGATTGAATTCACAATCATTGAGTTTTTTGGCAGACGAAAGTTGCGATTTTTCCGTCATTCACGCACTGCGGTCAGTAGGCTATCCCGTCAAGGCCGTCGCTGAAATATACCCATCACTACCAGATGAAATGGTACTGGAATTGGCGGTGGCTGAAAACCGGCTGCTGATAACAGAAGACAAGGACTTTGGTGAGTGGGTTTTTGCGCATCAACATGCGATGATGGGCGTACTGCTAATCCGCTATCCGGCAAGCATGCGCGCCTCAATGGTTGCAGCCGTGATCGATCTGATTGAGGGACATGCTACAGAACTTGACAGCAGCTTTACTGTTTTAGAGCCCGGAAGAGCGCGAATCAGGAAGAAATTCAAGGACTGACCATCACAAGACATACAAAAGGTTGATCCATGAAAACGGCTTTGAAGCAGGCAAACTTTCAAATCCCCGAAGACCTGCTGGATGAACTGCGGGCAACCGTAGGCAAAGGCGAATTGAGCAGGTTTGTCAATGAGTCGCTCAAGCGGGAACTCCAGCGGTTGCGCCAACTAACTGCCATTGACGAGACCTTCGGCGCGTGGAAGGGCGGGGAACACCTTGAACTCGCGGCGAGCGTTGATCTCTTTGTCAGAAATGTCAGAAAATCCACACGGGCAGAAACTGATCAGCCTTTTCGTCCGGTTGATGTTCTCCGGGAAGCGTTATTCCCTGACTGAACTCTCCCGATCTCTGGATTGCTCGAAACAGACGGTTATTCGGATATTGAACGACATCCGGATGGCCTACGGCGTGGATATCGAGGAAACCTTCCAGAGAAACAGGAAATATTGCCGGATCAAACGTCCGTCAAGCCCGATGCCCATCATCCCACTGACGGAGAAGGAGGAAACGTTCACAGTCGAGGTGGAATTCACGGGCTGGTCTGCCTGCTATGTGGCGGAACGGATCTGGAGCCCTGATCAGGAGATCACAAAAGAGGAAGACAGATCATCACACCACGGAGGAAACCATGAAGATCACCGACACGATCCACGCCATCCGCCATCCCTTCCGGCTGCTCTTGGGAGAGGGCCGATACGTCGAGAGGTTCGTCTACTCCTACCTGATCGTCGGGAAGACGATCTGCCTGATCGATGCCGGCGTCGCGGCCACGGCCCCCCTGATCCTCGACACCGTGAAGGAACTGGGACGGTCGCCGCGGGAGATCTCCCTGATCCTGCTGACCCACGCGCATCCCGACCATATCGGCGGGTGCGCCCCGATCAGAAAGCTTGCCCCGGTCCCGATTGCCGTCCACCCGACGGATAGAAGTTGGGTGGAGGATGTCGCGCTGCAGTACCGGGAACGTCCCATCCCCAACCTGTTCGAGCTGGCGCCGGAGGGAGCGCCCGTCGACCGGGTGCTGACCGACGGGGAGACGATCTCGTGGGAGGAGGGAAAGACGATCAAGGTCATCGCGACTCCGGGCCACTCTCCCGGATCCGTCTCGTTTTTCTTCGAGGAGGAAGGCGCCCTCTTTTCGGGGGATTCCATCCCTGCCGCAGGCCAAATCCCGATCTATACCGATCCTATAGCCTCCGTTGCGTCCGTCGAGAAGCTGAAGCAGCTTTCCAACGTCAAGGTCCTCCTCTCGTCGTGGCATGAGCCGATCACCGGGGAACGGATCGCGGAGATCATGGACGAAGGTTGCCGGTACATCGGGCAGATCGACGCCCTTGTCCAAGAGATCCATGCGCAGGAGCCGCATCTCTCCGGAGAGGCGCTCAGCCGGCGGGCGCTGGAACGGCTGGGGATCACGATCCCCAGGGTGCTCTTCATGGTGGAGGCGTCCTTCAAAAGCCATCTGCGGTGAGCCCGATTTAGATCGCCTGCCCCTTGAATTGGCTGACGTACAAGTGGTGGTAGAAGCCGTGGAGGGCGAGCAGTTCCCGGTGCGTCCCCTTTTCGACGATTTCGCCGTTGTCGATCACCAGAAGCTGCCCGGCGTCGCGGATGGTGCTCAGGCGGTGGGCGATCACGAAACTCGTGCGTCCCTCCATGAGTCGCAGCAACGCCTTATGGATGCGGGCCTCGGTCCGGGTATCGACGCTGCTGGTCGCCTCGTCGAGGATCAGGATGGCCGGGTCGGCAAGAATCGCACGGGCGATGGACAAAAGCTGCCGCTGTCCCTGACTCAGGTTGCCGGCCCGCTCCGAGAGATGGGTCCGGTAGCCGTTCGCTAATTGGCGGATAAAAGGATCGGCGCCGGCCATTCGGGCCGCCGCGATGCAATCCTCGTCGGTCGCCGCTGGCCGTCCGTAGCGGATGTTCTCCATCACGGCGCCGGAAAAGAGAAAGGTATCCTGCAAAACGATCCCCAGACAGCGGCGCAGGTCCGCCTTCCGGATGGAGCGGATGTCCGTGCCGTCAATGGTGATGCGGCCGCTATCAATTTCATAGAAGCGGGTCAACAGGTTGACGAGGGTGGTCTTCCCTGCGCCGGTCGGTCCCACCAGCGCCAGCGTCTCCCCTCCCCTGACTTCGAGGGTCATATCCTTGATGACGGGCGTCCCGGATCGGTAACCGAAGTGGACATGGTCGAACCGGACCTCCCCCCGGACGGATTCCAGCGGCGCAGCGTCCGGGGCGTCGTCCGCCTCGGCCGGCGCGTCGATGATTTCAAACACCCGTTCCGCCCCGGCCAGGGCAGCCTGGATCGAGTTGTACATGTTCGCCAACTGCCGCAGCGGGCTGATGAAGTTATGCGCGTAGTTGATGAAGGTCGCGATGATCCCGACGCTGACCAGCCCCTGCAGGGCCAGCCAGCCGCCAAGCCCCGCCAGGACGATCACGAAGAAGTTCCCCAGCACATTTGTCAGCGGCATGAGCAGGAAGGCATAGCTGTTGGCCCAGACGGCGGCGCGAAACACCTCCTGGTTGCTCCGGCGGAAAAGGTCGATCGCCGACTCGTTCCGGCGAAACGCGCTGACCACCTTCTGCCCGCTGATCGCCTCCTCCATAACCCCGTTGAGTTCGCCGAGATGTTTCTGAAGCTCCCTGAATCCGAGGCGCGTGTACCGGGCGACAAACTCGGTGAACGCGAACATGATCGGGACGACCAGGACGGAGGCCAGCGCCAGCCAAATGTCCAGCACGAACATCGCCGCCAGGATCCCGATGAGCGATAGGACTCCGGCCAGAAGCGCGGTGACATTCTGCGAGACGGCCTGGTTGATGGCGTCGATGTCGTTCGTCAGGCGGCTCATCAACTCGCCCGCCGGCTTGCCGTCGAAAAAACTCACGGGCAGGGTCTGCATGTGGGAAAAGAGGTCCCGCCGCAGCTCTTTCAGGACGCGCTGGGAAACGTCGGCCATCAGCCACGCCGAGACGGCCTGGAAGAGGTTGTTCAAAAGATAGACGAGGAGCATCCAGAGGGAGATCCGCGCCAACCCGGCCAACCCCTTCACGGCGATGAACCGGTCGATGGCCACCCCCATCAGGTAGGGGCCGATCAGCCCCATAACCGTGTAGATCACGATCATCCCGCAGACCGCGAGCAGCATACCCCCGAAAGGGTGAAGGTAGGGCAGCAGGCGCGTAAGCGCGTGGCGCGGGTCGCGGGCCGCCTCGATCGTCTCCCGCATCCCCTGCAAGCGCGGCCGCATCGCGGCGCGGATATTGCCAGTGGCGCGGCGTTGGGACGGGATTCTCATGTGGGTACCTCGTCCATCTCGCCGCCGAGCTGGGATTCGAAGATCTCCCGGTAGATCGGACTTGCGGCCATCAGCTCCCCGTGCGTCCCTTCCGCCGCGATACGCCCCTTTTCGAGGACGACGATCTTGTCCGCCTTCAGGACGGTGCTGATCCTCTGCGCCACCACCAAGGTGGTGTGCCGGTGCATCTGCGCCTCCAGCGCCTCCTGGATCCGGGTTTCGGTCTCCACATCCACGGAGCTGGTGCTGTCGTCGAGGATCAGGATCCGCGGCCGGGTCAAGAGCGCCCGCGCGATT
>MNZQ01000034.1 GCA_001873745.1 Syntrophaceae bacterium CG2_30_58_14 | reverse complement strand
TCTTACGAAATGCATGTTGAGCAGGTCTCCCCGGATAAGGACGTGAACTTTGACTATGCAACCGCAGCATTTACCGTATCTCCCGAATCCAGGGCTTTGTCATGTTGTGCTGACTTGCCCGGAGACTCAGCCTTGTATGCTGTTTCTGTTCGTCGGCTCATAGCTTTGCACTCCGGCTTCCTTCGGACGGTCCCTCGCGGTTCCGCCCTTGCCTTCGGCTAGTATTTGTGTCAATGCTTTTGACATTGACAGGATTCAGATACAGGGGACTGACACCCCATAAGTTCACGCCCGTGCCGGGCGTACACCTCTCGCTTGAGAGGGACGCGTCTAACGCCGCGCCCCTCAGCTTTTCGTTCGCTGAATCTGGGATGACATAACATCCGAAACGTGCTATGCTGCCAAGCAACACACCAGTTGAATAGGGACTGTGAACGATGCCTGAGATAAGCAGATTTTTCGGAATCGTGATTGCCATGTATTTCAAGGAGCACGCGCCACCGCATTTCCATGCGAAATACGAGGAACAACGGGCGGCGTTTTCAATTCTTGATTTACGCATCATTGAGGGAAGTCTGCCGCGCAGAGTCGCGGCGCTGGTGCTGGAATGGGCATATGAGCACAGAGACGAATTGTTGGAGAATTGGAAGCGAGTTGAACGCCGTGAGGATTTGTTGACAATTAAACCCTTAGAAGTAAGAGGTGCGGCATGCACTACGTAACTGAAGCCAGACACGTTACAGGTCATAAGATCAAGGTCCGTTTCGAGGATGGTCAGACCAAACTTGTTGATCTCGGTTCTCATCTGGATGGTCCCATTTTTGAACCGTTGCGGGATCCGGCGTATTTTCGTTGTTTCACGGTCAACTCTGAGATTGACACTATCGTCTGGCCCAATAACGCGGATTTCTCACCGGACTTTCTTTACGAGATCGGACAGGAAATCAGCGAACAACCGGCTGAACGCGACGGCGTATCCGTCGCGCGTTAGCCAGCCCGTTCAATTTAGAAAGTACGCATAAACCGGAATTAGGCTTCGATCAGCTTGGTTTCCGTCCCCAGATAGGGGATTGTTAGGGCCATTTTCCGGAGGGCCTGCTTCTCGATCTGCCGGGCCCGCTCCCGTGTGATGTGATAGCGGTCGCCGATCGCCTGAAGGGTTAGGGGGCTTTCGGCCATGACACGGTTCCGGATGATGAAGCTCTCCTTTTCACTCAGTCCGGCGAGCGCCCCCGCAATATTGCGCTGGACAAGCGCCATCTCCTCCTTCCGAATCAGCGCCGTCTCCTGGTCCTCCCCGCCATAGGTCAGATAGTCCATGTGCGTGGAATCCCCATCCTCGCCCACACTGGCATCAAGGGAGAGGTCGCGGCCGCTCATCCGAACGTCCATCTCCGCAATCTCCTCCGGCCGGACCCCAAGGGTTTCAGCAATCTCCGCGAATTCCGCGCGCTTTTCAGAGAGGCTCTCCAGTTTTTTCCGGGCCTGGTTGAGTTTGAAGAAGAGTTTGCGCTGCGCCTGGGTCGTTCCGATCTTGACAAGACTCCAGGATTTGATGATGTAATTTTGGATATAGGCGCGGATCCACCAGACGGCGTAAGAGATGAGGCGGTAGCCCCGGTAGGGATCAAATTTCTTCACGGCATGCATGAGGCCGATGTTTCCCTCCTGGACCAAATCGGCCAGCTTGAGCCCGTAATTCCGGTACTCGTGGGCAATTTTGACCACAAAACGCAGATTCGAGACGACGAGTTTCTCTGCGGCCTCCATATCGTTGTACTTTTTCAGTCTCACGGCAAGACGGAACTCTTCCTCCGCCGTCAAGATCGAAAAACGGTTGATCTCCGCGACATAGACATCAAGCGTTCCTGTAACCGCCGGAACTTGCAAATCCCTTCCTCCTGGTACGCCAAAACTGTCGCTGTTTTATACAAGGATGTTTCCGGGCCGTCAACCCCTTTTGCTGGGAGTTGCGGTCCGGCGCCTGTACCATTCTTGACATCCCCCTCCGGGGTGTTTAATTTACGGCCCGATGGAGGGGTGGAATAAAGCAGGAGGAAACCCACAATGAGATTCGATAAATTCACATTGAAGGTCCAGGAGGCGCTTCAGGAGGCGCAGGGTCTGGCCGGACAGTGCGGCCACCAGGCGCTTGATGTGGAGCATCTGCTCGTCTCTTTTTTAAAACAACCGGAGGGCATCGTCTCCGCCATCCTGAAAAAACTCGGGGCCGATCCCCGACGGATTGAAGGCGAGGTCCGGAAAGCCCTGGAGAAATTGCCGAGGATCGAGGGCGCCGCCGCCGGTCAGACCTACATGACTCCGAGACTAAACCGTGTTCTGGACGCTGGATTGAGCGAAGCGGCGCGTCTTACGGACGAGTATGTCAGCGCCGAACATATCCTCGTTGCGATGGCCGATGAAAAGGAAGGACCGCTCGCGAAGATCCTCGCCGCCAATGGCATTACAAAGGATGCGATCTTCAAGGTTCTCGTGGAGATTCGCGGAAACCAGCGCATCACCGATCCCAATCCGGAGGAGAAGTACCAGGCGCTCAAACGCTATGCCCGCGATTTCAATGAACTGGCCCGGAGCGGTTCCTTCGATCCGGTGATCGGTCGGGATGAGGAGATCCGCAGGGTCATGCAGGTCCTTTCCCGCCGGACGAAAAACAACCCTGTCCTGATCGGGGAGCCGGGGGTGGGCAAGACGGCGATCGTCGAGGGTCTGGCCCAGCGGATCGTCAACGGTGACGTACCAGAAAATCTCAAAAACAAGAGGGTCATCGGCCTCGATATCGGCGCCCTTGTCGCCGGGGCAAAGTACCGCGGCGAGTTCGAGGATCGTTTGAAGGCCGTCCTGAAGGAGGTCACCGCCGCTCAGGGGGAGATCATCCTCTTCATCGATGAGATCCACACCGTGGTCGGCGCCGGGGCGGCGGAGGGCTCCGTCGATGCATCGAACATGCTCAAGCCGGCCCTGGCAAGGGGCGAACTGCGCTGCGTCGGTGCGACCACCCTCAACGAATACCGGAAACACATCGAAAAGGACCCGGCGCTCGAAAGGCGGTTCCAGCCGATCCTCGTCAAGGAACCGTCGGTCGAGGATACGATTGCCATCCTCCGGGGTCTGAAAGAACGTTACGAGGTCCATCACGGCGTCCGGATCAAGGACGCGGCCATCATCGCCGCGGCAACCCTCTCCAGCCGCTACATCAGCGACCGGTTTCTCCCGGACAAGGCGGTCGACCTGATCGACGAGGCGGCGTCGAGGCTCCGGATCGAATTAGACAGCATGCCCGCGGAGATCGACGCCCTGGAACGGCGCATCATCCAGCTTGAGATCGAACGGCAATCGCTGAAAAACGAAACGGACCGGACCCCCGTGGAGCGGCGGGAGAAAATCGAACAGGAGCTGTCCGAGCTTCGGGAAACGTTGGACCGGATGAAACTCCACTGGACCGGCGAAAAAGAGGCCATCAAGAAAATCCAGGCCATCAAGGGCCGGATCGAAACCTTCAAGATCGAAGAGCAGAACGCCCAGCGCAGCGGCGACCTCGCCCGGGCGGCGGAGATTCGTTATGGACGGCTCGTCGAACTGAACCGGGAGTTGGAAGAGGAGAACGGAAAACTGCGGGAGGTGCAGAAGGACAAGCAGATGTTGAAGGAAGAGGTCGATGCGGAGGACGTGGCCAAGGTTGTGGCCAACTGGACGGGGATTCCCGTCTCCCGCATGCTGGAGAGCGACGTCCAGAAGCTGATCCGGATGGAGGAACGCCTCTGGCAGCGGGTCATCGGACAGGAAGAGGGGATCTCTGCGGTCTCCAGCGCCTTGCGCCGTGCCCGTTCCGGCCTCCAAGACCCGAACCGGCCGATCGGATCTTTTATCTTCCTGGGACCCACCGGCGTCGGAAAAACGGAGCTCGCCAAGGCGCTCGCCGAATTCATGTTCGACAACGAACAGGCGCTGATCCGAATCGACATGTCGGAATTCATGGAGAAGCATTCCGTGGCCCGTCTAATCGGCGCCCCGCCGGGGTATGTGGGGTATGACGAAGGCGGCCACCTGACCGAGGCCGTACGGCGCCGGCCCTACGCGGTCCTGCTGTTTGACGAGATCGAAAAGGCCCATCCGGACGTCTTCAACATCCTGCTGCAGATCCTCGACGACGGCCGATTGACGGACGGTCACGGACGCACGGTGGACTTCAAGAACACGATCGCGATCATGACGTCGAACGTCGGCAGTCCATGGATTCAGGATCCCACCCTCGCGGAAGAGGAGAGGCGTGAACGGACGATGGAGGCGCTCCGGGCAACCTTCAAACCGGAATTCCTGAACCGGATCGACGATATCATCATCTTTCGCGCCCTGGCCATGGCGGATATCGAGCGGATCATCGACATCCAGCTCGGACTCATCCGGAAACGGCTGCAGCCGAGAAAACTCTCGCTGGAATTGACAGAAGGCGCCAAACATTATATAGCTCAAGCAGGGTACAGTGCCGTTTATGGCGCCCGACCGCTCAAGCGGGCGCTTCAGAAGCAGATCCTGGACCCGCTGGCCCTGCAACTTCTCGCAGGGGACTTTGTCGAAGGCGACCGGATCGTGATCGACCAGAACGACGGCCGGATCATCTTCATTAAAGGAGAAAAAGGATGAACACGATTAAAACCGCACTATTGCTGGGCGCCCTGACGGGCCTCCTCATGCTGATCGGCGGCTTGTTTGGGGGTCAACAGGGGGTCGTCATCGCCTTCCTCTTCGCGATGGTGATGAATCTCGGGAGCTACTGGTTCTCGGACAAAATTGTCCTCCGCATGTACAAAGCCCAGGCGGTTTCGGAGCACGAGGCGCCGGAGCTCTACGCCATGGTCAAGAATCTCGCGCTCAAGGCCTCGATGCCGATGCCGCGGGTCTATATCATCCCCGGCGATACGCCAAACGCCTTCGCCACGGGACGAAACGAACAACATGCGGTGGTCGCCGTTACGGAAGGCATCCTCCGGATCCTTGGCAAGGATGAATTGGAGGGGGTTATCGCCCATGAACTGACCCACATCCGGAACCGTGACATCCTGATCGGCTCCATCGCCGCGACGCTGGCCGGGGCGATCGTCATGCTGGCCCACATGGCCCAGTGGGCCGCCATGTTCGGCGGCGTCGGCCGCGATGACGACGAAGGAGGCGGAAGCAACATTGTCGGCCTGATCCTCATGGCCGTTCTTGCCCCGATCGCCGCAACACTCATCCAGATGGCCATTTCCCGTTCGCGAGAGTACCTTG
Source organism: Syntrophaceae bacterium CG2_30_58_14 (assembly GCA_001873745.1). Lineage (GTDB taxonomy): Bacteria > Desulfobacterota > Syntrophia > Syntrophales > UBA5619 > UBA5619. The sequence continues at coordinate 22,418 of MNZQ01000034.1, read as the reverse complement.
CCGATGCGGGCGGAGCAAAAATTTCGGGAAAACCTTACGGCCTGGCAGGCGCACTCGAAAAACTCTCCCGGGCGTCCCAGACGATGCCTATGGAGGCAAACCCCTCAACGGCCCACATGTTCATTGTAAATCCGCTGACCGGACGTTCCCTGATGAACCTTTTCAGCACCCATCCGCCGATTGAGGAACGTATCGCCCGTCTGCGAAGCATGAGACCGATGTAAAATAAATGTAAAATCAAGGAGATTTCATGGAAGAAGAGAAGAAGGATAAGGGTTTTGTGATCAAGGACCGGCGTCTGTTTGACGAATCTGGCGCCGCACGGGTCGAAGAAGAGATAAAGCCGGAAGATAAAAAACGGGCGGAAAATCCCGAAGAGGGGCCGAGAACCTCCCCAGCCGAAATGGATACTCCCGAAACGGAGGCCGCTCCCCTTCCCGAGATCAATTTCGCCAGTTTCATCTTTTCGCTCAGTACGACGGCCATGTACCACTTTGGAGACTTCCCCGATCCGGTCACGAAGGAGTCGCAGCGCAACCTCCCGGCCGCCAAGCAGACGATCGATATCCTGAGCATCCTGAAGACGAAAACGGAGGGCAACCTTGACGAGCAGGAAAAACAGATGCTCGACGGCATCCTCTACGAATTGAGGATGCGCTTTATCAAGGAAATGACCAACCCATGATCACAAGGGAGTCGCCGGCCAAGGTCAACCTCTATCTGCGGGTTCTCCGAAAGCGGGAAGACGGCTGCCACGACATCCTCTCCCTCATGCAGCGGATCAGTCTCTGCGATGAGATGACCTTTGCAGCGACCGCTGGCGGTATTGCGGTCCGGTGCCCCGGCACGGACCTGCCGGAGGATCAAGGAAACATCGCATACCGCGCGGCGACGGCCTTTTTTTCCCGCATCGGCGCGCCGCCGGAGATCAAGATCACCATCCGGAAACGGATTCCCATCGGCGCCGGACTGGGCGGCGGAAGCTCCAACGCCGCCACGACCCTCATGACCCTGAACGAAATGCATGGTTCCCCGCTGGCCCGGGAGGAACTGATGAAGATCGGAGCGGGAATCGGAGCGGATGTCCCTTTTTTTGTTTTCGGAAAGAGGGCTTGGGCCTCGGGGATCGGCGACCTCCTCACGGAAGCGCCCTTTTTACCCCCCCTCTGGTTTGTCCTGATCAATCCGGGTTTCGAAATCTCCACGAAAATGGTTTATCAGGGGCTCAATTTGGGATTGACAAAGCCCGGAATAAATTATAGCATCCCTCGTTTTTATGCAGCGGAAGATCTGATCCGGGGTCTCTTGAATGATCTCGAGAAGGTGACGCTGCAAATTCATCCTGTTCTGGATGAGATTAAGACCGTTTTGCTGGAGAATGGCGCCCGTGGCGCTCTGATGTCGGGCAGCGGACCGACCGTTTTCGGTATTTTTACGGACGAGAAGTCCGCTTGCAGGGCAGAGGAAAATTTGGGGCAAAGGGCCGAGTGGCGGGTGTTCAGGGCAAAATCCCTGTAAAGATAATGGCTTATCAGTCAGGGATTTTTCACCGATCCCCCATAACCTGCGGCCTCTTGCCTGTTTTGTATTGGGGCGTCGTCAAGCGGTAAGACACAGGAATTTGGATCCTGCATTCGGAGGTTCGAATCCTCCCGCCCCAGCCAATCCATATTTGCCGTTAAAGGAAGTGAGATGCTCGAAAGAATCAGGGTATTTACGGGAAATGCGAATCCGGAGCTCGCCCGGAAGATAACGGAAAATCTGGGTGTAACCCTCGGGAAAGCCCATGTCACGGCCTTCAGCGACGGTGAAACCCGGGTGGAAATCAACGAAAATGTGAGGGGCATGGATGTCTTCATCATCCAACCGAGCTGTCCGCCGGTAAACATCACCCTGATGGAACTTCTCATCATGATCGACGCCGTGCGTCGGGCGTCCGCAGACCGGATCACGGCGGTCATCCCCTACTACGGCTACGCACGACAGGACCGGAAGGTGGCGCCCCGCGCGCCGATCACCGCCAAACTTGTGGCCGATCTCATCACCCAGGCGGGGGCAAACCGGGTTTTGGCGATGGATCTTCATGCGGGCCAGATCCAGGGATTCTTCAATATCCCGGTGGACAATCTTTTCGCCACACCCATTCTGCTGGACCACATCAAAAAGAACTACCCCAGCGACAACATCGTGATTGTCTCACCGGACACCGGAGGCGTGGAACGGGCGCGCGCCTTCGGCAAACGCTTAGGCGCCAGTCTGGCCATTATCGACAAACGCCGGGATGGTCCGAACGAGGCCCAGGTCATGAACATCATCGGTCATGTCAAGGGAAAGAGGGTCATCCTGCTGGATGACATGATCGATACGGCGGGAACGGTTGTGCAGGCGGCAAAGGCGCTCAAGGAAGAAGGGGCGACCGAGGTCTCCGTCTGTTGCACCCATCCCGTACTTTCCGGCCCGGCGCTGGAAAGGATCGAACAGTCGGACATGAAAGAGGTCATCGTGACGGACACGGTCCCCCTGCATGAGAAGGCGAGAGCCTGCAGTCGCATCAAGGTTCTCTCCGTTTCGGGGCTCCTCAGCGAGGCTGTCCGAAGAATCTATTACAACGACTCAGTCAGTTCATTATTCATTTAGGAGGAATTCCATGGAGGCAACCGAATTAAAAGCCTGTATCCGCAATCAATCCGGCAAGGGGCCGGCAAGGCGTTTCAGGAAGGAAGGAAGGATCCCTGCCGTGTTTTACGGCCGCGGCGAAGAGGCCATTCACCTTTCGGTGAATGCGGCGGAACTGCTCAAGATTGTCCGCGCGAAAAAGGAAAATGTCTTCATCAAACTTCGGATCGATGGAGAGAAGCCGATGGAAAAACTTTCCTTGATCAAGGAGCTGCAGATCGAACCGGTCAGCAGGCGGTTCTATCACGCGGATTTTTATGAAGTCCGCATGGATCACCGGTTGACGCTCGATGTCCCCCTCCATTTCGCGGGCATTCCCGTGGGCGTTGTGAACGGCGGCGAGCTTCAGCATCTGAAACGCGATCTGAAGATCTCCTGCCTGCCTTCGGTTCTGCCCGATTTCATCGAGATCGATGTAAGCGGACTGGAGATCGGCGACTCGATCAAAGTGCAGGACATTCGGGTCCCCGAGGGAATTGCGGTTCTCGATCCGGGTGATGTCGGCGTGGCCATGGTCGCCATCGTGAAGGTGTCCGTACCGCAGGTGGAAGCGGCCGTGGAAGGCGCGGCCGAGGCGGAAGGAGCGGCGGCCGTTCCAGAAGAGGCATCGCCCAAGGGGGATGCGAAAGGCTGACGACATCACCTTTTGATCCCTCTTGACAGGTTTATATGAAAATCCCCCCGTGCCCCCCTTTGCTAAAGGGGGGCACGGGGGGGGATTTTCATGTTTTGTTGTGCCCACGCCGGGCATTGGGGTTATTCAGAAACTCTGCGCGCACAGCTTCGGAGGGGCGGTGTGAAGTTAATCGTAGGACTGGGAAATCCGGGGATACGGTATCGGCTGAGCCGACACAACGCGGGTTTTCTGATCCTGGATCAATGGGCGCTCGAACGGGACATACCCATCAATCAAACCCTCTTTGACGCCCATATCGGAAAGGGGAAGATAGACGGCGACGTCGTTATTCTTGCCAAACCACAGACATTCATGAATCTGAGCGGTATTGCGGTCCGGAAACTGACGGACTACTTCCGAATCGCTCTTCAGGATGTCATCGTTGCGCATGATGATCTGGACCTGCCATTTCAGTCGATCCGCTTGAAAGCGGGCGGGGGGCATGGCGGGCACAAAGGGATTATTTCACTGATCGATCACCTCGGCGGACATGATTTCATCCGGGTCAGACTCGGCATTGGAAAACCCGCCAGCAAGGCGATGGTTGAAGGGTATGTCCTGGAACATTTTTCTAAAGAAGAGTTGGATTGTCTGCCGCAGCTCACCACAGCGGCGGCGGCGGCGGTAACGGACATCCTGAGTTTCGGTATTCAAACGGCCATGGAAAAGCATCATGGCAAGAAAAAAACAAACTTCATTGAGGAGGGTTGAATCATGTGCAGCGGAAAACGTAGTTTCTGGCCTCTGTTGTGTTCTCTCGCCATCATCCTGTTTTGGATGACCCCCATGGCCTTCGCGGGTGAGGCGGATATCAAGATCCCGGATCTGACCCAGGTCGCATTCATGGGCGGTTCGCTCGGCGGGTTGACCATTCTGAACATCGGGCTCCTCATCTGTGCGATCGGCATGATCTTCGGCTGGTTTCAGTTCACCCAGACGAAGAATCTGCCCTCACACCAGGCCATGCTGGACGTCTCCAACACGATCTGGGAAACCTGCAAGACCTATCTGTTTCAGCAGGGGAAATTTCTCGCCGGTCTCTGGGTTCTGATCGCCATCTGTATCGTCTATTATTTTGTCGGCCTGCAGGGCAACACGATCGGGGCCGTCGTGATCATCCTGTTCTGCTCCGTCATGGGGATACTGGGCTCCTACGGCGTGGCCTGGTTCGGTATAAGGATCAATACGGTGGCCAACTCCCGGGCGGCCTTCGCCTCTCTGAGCGGCAATCCCCTCAGCATGGTGAACATCTGTCTCCGCTCCGGCATGAGCGTCGGCCTTCTGCTCGTCAGCATCGAACTCTTCTTCATGATCCTGATTCTGGCCTACATCCCCAAAGAGCTCGCCGGCCCCTGCTTCATCGGCTTTGCCGTCGGCGAATCTCTCGGCGCCAGCGCGCTCCGAATCTGCGGCGGCATCTTCACGAAGATCGCCGATATCGGCTCTGATCTGATGAAAATCATCTTCCATCTCCCGGAAGACGATCCCAAGAACCCCGGCGTAATCGCAGATTGCACAGGCGACAACGCGGGCGACAGCGTCGGTCCCACCGCGGACGGCTTCGAAACTTATGGTGTCACCGGTGTGGCCCTGATCGCCTTTCTGGCCCTGGCATTCGCCGGGAATCCCGCCATGGGCGGCAAGCTGATCGTCTGGATCTTCGCGATGCGCATTCTGATGATCATCACCTCGCTCGCCTCCTACTTCATCAACGACGCCGCCAGTAAATCCCTCTACACCGGAAAGAAGGAGTTTGATTTTGAGCAACCCCTGACCAACCTGGTCTGGATCACCTCCTGCGTCTCCATCATCATCACCTTCATCGCGAGCTATCTCCTGTTAGGCGATCTGCCCGCAGTGGGCGGCTCGATTGCGACCTGGCTCGCGCTTTCGATCATCATCAGTTGCGGAACCGTCGCCGGGGCGCTGATCCCCGAATTCACCAAGATCTTCACGAGCACCAAGTCCCGCCATTGCGAAGAGGTCGTCAACGCCTCCCGGCAGGGCGGCGCATCCCTGAACATCCTCTCCGGCCTGGTGGCCGGAAATTTCTCCGCCTTCTGGGAGGGCCTGATCATCATGATCCTGATGCTCATCGCCTATCTTGTTTCCCAAAGCGGGTCGGTCACGGGCCTGATGCCGAAAGAGTTCCTGTTTGCCGCGCCGGTCTTCGCCTTCGGTCTCGTCGCCTTCGGTTTCCTCGGCATGGGTCCGGTCACAATCGCCGTGGACAGCTTCGGCCCCGTCTCGGACAACGCGCAGTCGATCTACGAACTCTCCATGATTGAAAGCCGCAAGGATGCCAGAGAGGTGGTCCGAAAGCACTTCGGCGTCGAAACGGACTTCGAAAAGGCGAAGCACTATCTCGAGTCGGCCGACGGCGCGGGCAACACCTTCAAGGCAACGGCCAAGCCGGTCCTCATCGGCACCGCGGTGGTCGGCGCCACGACGATGGTCTTCGGAATCATCATCCTGCTGGAGCGCCTCTTCGGCAACGTGATTGCCAATCTCAGCCTCGTCCAGCCGAATATCATCCTGGGGCTCCTCATGGGCGGTTGCGTGATCTACTGGTTCACCGGGGCCTCGATACAGGCCGTCGTGACGGGCTCCTACCAGGCCGTTGTTTACATCAAGGATCACATCAAGTTAGACAAGAAAGAGGCCTCCATTGAGGACAGCAAGGAGGTTGTCAAGATCTGCACGATCTACGCCCAGAAGGGGATGATCAACATCTTCGTCGTTATCTTCTTCATGGCCCTGGCCCTGGCCTTCTTCAACGCCTACTTCTTCATCGGTTACCTGGTCGGCATCGCCTTCTTTGGTCTCTTCCAGGCAATCTTCATGGCCAATGCCGGCGGCTGCTGGGACAACGCCAAGAAGATCGTCGAAGTGGATCTCAAGCAGAAGAACACCCCGCTGCATGAGGCCTCCGTCGTCGGCGACACCGTTGGCGACCCGTTCAAGGATACCTCCTCGGTCTCCCTGAATCCCGTGATCAAGTTCACGACGCTCTTCGGTCTGCTGGCCGTGGAGATCGCCGTGACGATGCAGAGCGCCGGTCTCAAGATCGGCCTCGCGTGCCTCTTCTTCCTCGTCGCGCTTATCTTCGTCTATCGCTCCTTCTACGGGATGAGGATCACCGGTGAAAAAATTGAGTAACCCCCATGCCCGGCGTGGGCACAACGAAGCATGAAAATCCCCCCTTACCCCCCTTTGACAAAGGGGGGATGGGGGGATTTTCATATAAAGCGTTTCTGGATCGGATCTTCCATCTGATCAACGCTCAAAAAAAGGCGTCCCGGAATGGGGGCGCCTTTTTTTACCTGTCGCTCAATGGCGGATTACAGCCGATCAGATCGGGACCGATTCAAGACAAAAAAATGGTGGATGGAAAAGGAGGGAGCCTAAAAACCATCCACCATTATAAAACTGAAAGGGGTTTGATGACCGCACCACCCTTCAGATTATTCCCGGGCGGTCCACCGATTTACAGAGCAAAATACGATGACCGCATCCGTACAATGATTCTATTCCGAAAGAAAAAAAGTCATGCTCTTGTTCAGGTCTTTCATTTTCTTTTTTTTTTGCATTCCCTTCCGGAACGCCCTCCTCCGGCGCCTCCTCATTCGGGGCCAGGAAAAAATTATACTCATCAATCAGACTGGGCCGGCCGGGGCGTCCTTTCCCCCTCTTGCTGCTGCGTGATTTAGCCTTCTTATTTCCCCCTTGCATACGATCTTGAACATAGCAATAGCGATGCCAATTTCCATTATTCACTCCCATAGACATATCCTTCCGGATGTTTTCAGTAACAACATAATGATATCATAATGTTGATTTATAGCGGCTCGATAAAACGCCTTTTCTTCTCTTCTCAAAAGCGATCGGAGGGGAATTAAGCCTGGAAGCGTACAGAACGGAGAAGTGCTGATACCGCACAACTCCGCAGGAACGATGGGATGAAAATCAACAAACCCGCGGCAAAGATAAGTCCGTGCGTCAACAGCACGGAATGTTCATATTAAGCACGATGGATCATTGAATACAATTATTTGATATCATTATTTATTTTCTTTTGTTCCCGGATGAGCTTGTATCGGGAAATCCCCAAGCGCCTTGCCGCCTCGGTCTTGTTTCCTCTGCTCGCCGCCAGGGTATTCTCGATAATCTTCCTCTTGATGTCGTTGGTGATTTTTTCCGTGACCCGGGTAAAATCGATTCCTTCGGAGGAGAGTTGCGGCAGGATGTTGTCGATCTGGAGTCGGAGTTTTTCCTGGTTTGTCGTGATTCTCATCTCCGCCGGCAAATTATCACAGGTAATCCGGAACCCGTCATTGTGGAGGATCATGATTCGCTCGATAATATTTTTCAGCTCGCGGACATTCCCCGGCCAGGGATAGGCGGTCAGAATGCGCTCCGCATCTTCCGTGAATCCGGTTACCTTCTTCTTGAATTTTCGGTTGAACTCCTCCACATAGTACCGGGCGAGAAGCATAAGATCTTCGGTCCGTTCCCGGAGCGGCGGGATCAGGATCGGCACGACACTGATCTGGTAGTAGAGATCCTCGCGGAAAGAACCCTCCGCAACCATTCGGCTGAGCTCTCGATTGGTCGAAAAAATGAATCGAACATCGATCGGAATGTTATCATTGCCCCCGAGCCGGCGGATGTGCCCGTCTTCCAGCATCCTCAGGAATTTCGCCTGAAGGTGGATGCTCATATCGCCGATCTCGTCCAGAAGGATCGTGCCGCCGCTAGCGTGTTCGAGAAGTCCGATCTTTCTTTTTCTCGCATCGGTAAAGGCGCCCGCCTCGTAACCGAAGAGTTCGCTCTCCAAAAGGGTTCCGGGAATCGCGGCGCAATTGACATCGACAAAGCGTTTGGTATTCCGGTTGCTCTGCCGGTGGATCGCCCGGGCGATCAGTTCCTTCCCTGTGCCGCTTTCCCCCTGAATCAGGATGTTCGTGTTGTGTCCGGCCACCTCTTCGATCACATGAAACAGGCTGAGCATCTTTTTCGATTTGCCGAGGATATTGTGAAATCCGAGGAGGATGTCCTCCCGCTCCTTGAGCTTCTCCACCTCCGTCTTGAGGGACTTCGCCTCCAGCGAGAGCATCGAGTGCATGATGGCATTGTCATAGGAGGTGGATGCATTCTTGACCAGGATATCCAGGACGTGGATCTGATCCGTGGAATAGCCGCCCGACTTCTTCGCCAGATAGAGGGCGCCTTTGAATTTTTCCTTGACCTTGAGGGGAAGGGCGATTTCCGACGGATAGCCTGAAAAGACAGGCCGTGTCGCCGCTCCGGCGGGAGATCCCTGGCGGGCAGTGACGGTATTCGTGTCGATGGCCTCCCGGATGATGGTCTGACCGATCCTCTCTTCGCAGGTCCGGCGGTCGTCGATGAAAACTTTTCCCCCGTCGTTGACAAGACAGCGGTTTTTCTCGATATCGAGGAAATAGACCAGGACTTTCTCCGATCGGGCAATCCGGAGGGCGCTCTTGACGAGGATCTCCAGGATATGGTTGTCTAAGACATGGCTCGCGTTCATCTCGGAGACGGCATCCTGGAGAATCGTGAGCTGCCGGATTTTCTCGGCGTTGGCCTCGAGGAGCCGCACGTTGTGGATGATGATGCTCAGCGTGTTGGCATAAGTGACAAAGAGACTGATCTCCTCCGGGAAAAATTTGGTCTCCTCCTTGAACCAGGCGGCAATGATCCCGATCACCTCGTCCCCGATCTTCAGCGGGGCGCAGAAGTAAGAACCGCGGTCATAGATCTTCGTCAGCATGCGGTCGGTCTTTGTGATCCGGGGATCGGTCGCGGTAACCTCCACGGCAATCGGCTGGCCGGATTTGGCCACCTTGGTCACGATACAGTCATGCTCATGGATGTTGAGGGCCACGGCGAACACCTTGCGCTCCTCCTCCGGGCTGTAATTCTTGACAACCTTGGCCTCGAGATTCTGCCGGGAGGCGTCGAACAGCCGGATGATCCCGCGGTCGAAACCGATGCTGTCCACCACCTCGTCAAGGATCTTCACGAGGATTTCATTCACGTTGGAGGGCGTGGTCAACAGAGAACTCAAGCGGAATATGCTTTGCAGAAGCTTATCTTTGTCTAACAGAAGTATGGAGGAGATCCGCGAACGGTCCTCCGTGATTTGCGATGGTTGGGACATCAATAATAATCCTTTCTCATTGTGAAAACGGGGACATGATGCCGCATCGCGTCCCCGTCGCTACATCAGGATTCGCGGAGAATGATACTGAGCGCCGTGGTCAGTTTGATCGTGTCTTCATCGGCCTTTCTCAGCCGGGCGCTAACGATTCTCGCCAGATTCAGGAAGATCCGGTAACCCAGTTCGTGATCCGCCTCGGTCAGGCTAAGAAAACTCTCCTTTTTAATTTCATAGAATCGGCATTTCGTCACGGTTTTAATCGTTGCCGTCCGTCTCATCATCTCCAAAAGCGCGATCTCGCCGAATACGGCATGGTCTGAGGCGTCTAACCGTGTAAAGACCTTGTTTTTCTCGTTTGCCTCTTCATCCGGATCCCCCATGACGAGGCTTTTGACGACCTCCACGGTCCCCTCCAGGATGATGTACATCGTATCCCCTTCCTCCCCTTCCCGCATGATGACTTCGCCTTCGGGAAAGGTCACTTTCCTCGAGATCTTGAGGATTTTACCGATCTGTTCCCCACTCAGATCCCGGAACAACTCCGTCTCGCGAAGGAGGGCTATCTCCTGTTCCATCTTCCGTCTCCCTCACACCTCAGGGCTAAGTGCTGAGACATATAGGGTGCATCATGACACACCATTTGTTTCGGTGCGTTACGCTTCGCTAACGCACCCTACGACTATGTTTTACTCAGTCCTCAGCACTCAGCACTATTCCATTACTTTGGGATCGCTCGGGACAACACCACGGCGTAATCCTCCGGGCCGATTGAGTAATCGCCCGCCGGGTTCACGACGATCCGCGCTTCATCCTTTTCGTAGTAGAAATCCTTTTTGGTCTCCCGGATCTTTTCCCGGATGAAGTTGTCGATCACGGAGGTGTTGTCGGAAAGAAGATCCTCTAACTTCATCGCCTTCTTATCCTTCAGAAACCCGATCAGGATGGCACGCTGTTTCTCCCGGTAGTATGTGGAGAGCTCCTGGAAAGTCCTCCCGATGAACGTTTTCGGGATCTCAACGCGCCAGAATTTGTTGGTATCCCCCAAGGAAAGCATCCCGGAGATCAGGCGAGGCAGCCCCGGGGATTTGACCGCCGTTGCGAGGAGGGAACCGATATGCTCCCCGCGGACGATGATCTCTTCGACATGGGCACGTTTCAGATGCTGCCGATTTTCGCCATCCAACAGTTCCGCGATCGTTTTGACATGCGGTGCGAGATATTTGATCGTCAGCGCCGCCAGCGCCGTCCTTTCGTCCGTTCTCTCCCGGGAGTGCCCACCGGAAACATCGGCCATGATCACCGCAAATCGGGCGCCAGCGATGTCGGCCCGCTGAAGGACATCCTCCCGGACGTAATCGCCCCGGAGAAATTTCAGGTTGAATTTTTTATACTTCAGACGGAGGGATTCGATTTCATCCACGGAGAGCTCGTTGATCAGAACGATCGGCGCATCCCCCGTCAACCCGTAGGCGGTCAGTCCGGCCAGCACCTCCTCGGTATGCTGGTTCCAGCCGCAGATGATCAGATGATCTTTGACCTTGACTGTTTCCAACCCTTTGTCCTCCATGATCTTTTTCTCCACGAAGATGGAAGCGATGGTGGCGGTCAAGAGGGACATCATGCCGACGCCAAAAAACATCAGCGCAAACCCGACGATCCTTCCACCGACGGAAATGGGGAACCGATCCCCGTAGCCGACCGTGGCGACGGTCACCACAGCCCACCAGATGCCGTCCCAGACGGAATGGATGTTCGAATCGGCCGCCTGCTGTTCAAAATAATGGACGCCGACGGAGCTGAGGATAATGACGCTGAGCGTCATGATCACAATCAGAACGGAGCGCTGTCGGACCAACCCCGTCAAGAACTTGAGACGCTTCATCAGCGAAAACATAGGTCAGACTCCCCATACGGCAGCGCCAAGCCGACATTACCCATCCCGGACGGCAGATTCACCGGGGAACAGATTTGAAATCTGTCCCCATCGTAGGCATTATCGCAAAGAAATCATCCGACCTTATCGTAGGCAAAGAACTGCATCGTAAAAACGGCCCTTCCCTGGGTGGCGGAACGGAGATCCGTCGAATAGCCGAACATCGCCTTCAGGGGGACCTTCGCCCGGATATCGCTGACCGCCCCCTTCGGCGCAATGGCCTGGATCTCTCCGCGCCGGGCATGAATGTCGCCGATCACCTCCCCCATAAATTCGCTCGGGGTGATGATATCCACCAGCATCACCGGCCCCAGGAGCACGGGATCGGCCTTCAGGCAGCCCTCCCGAAAGGCGGAGGAGGCGGCGATCTTGCAGCCCAGCGGCGTCGTTTCTCCCTCTTTCTGGTTCCCCCCGAGGAGGACGATCCGGATATCGATGACCGGATACCCCGCGAGAACGCCGCTCAACGCCCCCTCGCGGATGCCCTCTTCCATCGCAACCAGCAGCTCTTCCGGGATGACGACCCCCTCTTCAAGTCGGCGGACGATCTTGACCCCGCCGCCCCGGTCCGTCGGCTCCAGAATGAGCTTCACATGACCGAAATGCTTTTTCTCTCCCAGTTCCCTTTCGAAGAGCCCCTCGCATTCGACGCGCTTCTGGATCGTCTCCCGATGAACGACCCGCGGCTTGCCCACATTCACCCGGGCGTTGAATTCCCGCTGCAGGCGGTCGGTGATGATTTCGAGGTGAAGCTCCCCCATGCCGGAGAGGACCGTCTGGGCCGTCTCGTCGTCGTACTTGACCCGGAGGGTCGGATCCTCCTCCATGAGTTTGTTCAGCGCGACGGCCAGTTTCACCTGATCGGCGGGCGTCTTCGCCTCGATCGCCAGACTGATGACCGGCTCATAAAAATCGATCGGTTCAAGCAGGATGGGGTGCGCCTCATCACAGATCGTATCGCCCGTCGTGATCTCCTTGAGTCCCATGACGGCGATGATGTCGCCGGCGCCCGCCTGCTCCACCCGCTCCCTTTTGTTTGCGTGCATCTTCAAGAGGCGGGCGATCTTCTCCCTCTTCCCCCGGCTCGCGTTGTAGAGTTCATCCCCCGAGTGGAGGCGTCCCGAATAGATCCGGAGATAGGTCAGTTTTCTCCCTTCGTCCTGCATGATCTTGAAGGCCAGGGCCGCGAGGGGCTCTTTGTCGCTGCTCGCCCGAACCTCCTGCTGTTTCGTCAGCGGATTCAGGCCCGTGACGGGGGGAATGTCTTCCGGCGAGGGCAGGTAGTGAACCACCGCGTCCAGAAGCGGCTGCACCCCTTTGTTCCGGAGGGCCGAACCGCACAGGACGGGTACGATCTTAAGAGAGATCGTCGCCCTGCGGATCGCCTCGATGATCTCCGCCTCGGGGATCTCCGTCCCCTCGAGATATTTCTCCGCGATCCCGTCGTCCACGTCGGCAAGGAGCGCGATCATCCGGTCACGATGCTCCTGGGCCTGCGTCCGGATCCCGTCCGGAATATCCGCATATCCGTAGGACACCCCCTTGGTCGCGTCGTCCCAGGTGATCACCTGCCGCCGGATGAGGTCCACAACCCCCCGGAAGGCCTCCTCCTCCCCGAACGGGATCTGGATCGGCAAAGGCAGGGAGTGGAAGCGCTCCTTCATCTGCCGGATCGTCCCGGCATGGTCCGCCCCGACCCGGTCCATCTTGTTGATGAACGCCACCTTGGGAACGCCGTACTTGTCGGCCTGGCGCCAGACGGTTTCCGACTGCGGCTCAACCCCCCCTACGGCGCAGAAGACGACGACGGCCCCGTCGAGGACCCGGAGACTCCGCTCGACTTCAATGGTAAAATCGACGTGACCGGGCGTATCAATGATGTGAATCTCGTGGTTTCCCCACATGCAGGTGGTCACCGCCGAGGTGATGGTGATTCCCCGCTCCTGCTCCTGCGGCATCCAGTCCATCACCGCCTCGCCGTCATGGACCTCGCCCATCTTGTAGGATTTGCCCGTGTAGAAGAGAATTCGCTCCGTCACCGTCGTTTTGCCCGCGTCGATGTGGGCGGCGATTCCGATATTCCTCGTGCGGGAGAGTCTGGATTTGGATGCCATAGAGATTCACCGCGGGACAAAAGCCCGTTAGCCCTCTTTCGGCGGCGCCGCCGGAGCGATCAGTTCCCGATTCATCATGAATGGGTTGCGGAGACCGATATGTCCTTTAAGCGATTCCTTTTGCTTGCCGCCGATCAGAATTTTGACCTTCTTGATCGCCGGCAGGTTGGTGGTCAGCGTATTGGTCAATGAATAGACGGTGGCCATTTCCGCGGCGCTTCCCCCCGGATGATTCGCCACGAGACTCTCCCGGAAATTGACGGAGAGGATCTCCCCCTCCTCCCTTTTGACGCCCTCGATCTCCGCCTTCACGGGAAAGGTGTTGACCAGCCCCGTCTTCGAGCCGGCGATCAGGGCCAGGACAAGCTCCTTCGCCTGGTCTTCCGGTTCCTTTTCCTTAGGGATGAGCCGCTTTTCCGGAACGAGAAAACGTTCGTTGGCGTCGGAAAAAAAGAGGGTTACCTCCTGCTTCTCCCTCTTTTTCGCTGCGGTCTGTTTTCCGGTGGCGGGTGGATAGATATAATCGAAGAGGGTAATAAAAAAAATGGCCAGAAAGACCACGGCGGTCGCGACAATCACGGAAAGGAGTAAAACCCTTCGGCCCTTCTTCGTTCTCTTGTGTTTGACCTCTGCGGTCCGCCGTTGCTTTTTCGTGGCCATAAGATCCTTCATCCTTCCCGCTTGCGAGTTCCCGCAACTTAGGGTATTTTCACGACAGTGTCAAGAAGAGAACAGCGCCGGCCCGACGACGGCCTAATAAGGAGACGTCAACCTTTATCTATTTTCTCCGATGATGAGCCGTGATTGCCATTGACCCACCAGTCGCTTTTGTCCTTGAACCACCAGTTGGAAGAGTCCGTGTCCATGATGGTTGCGGCCAGGCTGCGGGCGTTTTCGGTGGTGAGACGCAGAACGGCGAAACGAATCCACTCCCGGCTGTATTTGTTTCCCAGATCGCCACACTCCTTCAACTCGAGAATCAGCGAGAGCTGATCGGCATCCCGGGCCAGCAGGGACTCTCTCGTCTCTTTCCCGTTAAATTCTTCGAGAGCGGCCTCGATCTCCCCCCCGAAGAAAAGCGGCTCCGCGAGCTCCCGGGTCGCCTTCTTCTCATCCACCGTTACATATTTTTTATTCACATAATTCATGTCGCCCGTACGGGCCTCGGGCAGATCATGCATAAGGCAGAGTCGGAGGACCTTTAGCTCATCCGCCTCCGAATCCATTTTGCACAGGACGTAGCCGATGTAAAGCGTCCGTAAAACATGTTCGGCCACCGATTCGCACCCGGAACCCAGAAACTGGAAACCGCTCCGCGGGGTTTTTTTCAGCATCCCGACTTCAAAAAGAAAATCCGCTATCTCCCTCATCTTTTTCATGCACCCCTTGACCATGATCCACGATCAGCTTTTCCACATGGTCAAAAACCCAAATGGAAAACCTGCTTCTGTAAGTTACCCCCGCTTCAACATCCGGATCCGGTTTGCCATCATCCCGGAAATATTTTTCACCTGCAGTTGAAGGGCGGCGATCCCTTCCGGCTTCATCGCCCCCACCCGGTCCAGATGCTCCTTCCAGTATTCCAGCAGACTGATCTCGTTCTCCTTCAGCTTGCGGTCGAACCGCACCTGGATCTCCTTCAGCAGAACCGCCTGCTTCTCCATTTCCGCCATGAAACCTCCTATAACCCCATCGCATGCGCCTTCGCCAAATCCCTACGGAAGCAGATGCATTGCCTGTCCTGTTATGCTAAAGCGGTCCATATATATCACTTCAAACCGATCTTGCAACCAAGAAAATGGTCAACATCCCATCATGGCGTTCTCGTACAGCAATGATCGCCCCATTCCCGCTGGACATTTCAAGAAGATTGTCGTAAGAATCGGCAGCACATCGGACTTCAAAGGAGGGAGGGGTTATGGCGCTTGATTTCGAATTCACACCGGAACAGAAGATGATCGAGGAGATCGTCTGGCGCTGGGCGTCCAGTTGGCTGGAACCGCAGATGGAGGAACTCTACGAGCAGGACCGGATGCCTCCGGACCTGTTTAGGGAATTAGGCAAGATCGGCGTCAACGGCATCGTCTTTGAAGAAAAATACGGCGGCGCCGGTCTTGGCTACGTGGAGACCCTCCTCATCTACGAAACCATCGCCCGGGTGAGCAACGCGCTGGCCATGACCGTGGGGGCCAGCCAAACCCTCTGCTTCGACAACTTCCGGCGGAACGCGACCGAAGAGCAGAAGATAGAAATTCTTCCCCGGGCTTGCAGCGGCGAGTACATCGGCTGCCTGGGAATCACCGAACCCAACGCCGGCTCCGATGCGATGGGGATGACCGCCCGGGCCGTGAAGGTGAAGGACCGCTATGTCGTCAACGGGAGCAAGACCTTCATCACCAATGGCAACGTCGCCGATGTCATGCTCTTCTACGCAAAGACCGACCCCGCCCGCGGCGCGCACGGAATCTCCGCTTTTTATTTTCTGACGAAAGAGGTCAAGGGGCTTTACCGCGAAAAAATCAAAAAGTGGGGCATGCGGAGCTCCCCCACGGCGCTGATCACCTTCGATGACATGGAAATTCCCGAAGGAAACCTGATCGGCGCATTGAATCGCGGCGGGGCCATTCTCACCAACGGTCTCTGCACGGAGCGGATCACCCTGAGCGGCTGCTCTCTGGGCTCGCAGCGGGCCTGCCTCGAGCTGAGCCTGCGGTACGCCAGGGAAAGAATCCAATTCGGGAAGCCGATCTCTTCGTTCCAGTTCATCCAGGGGAAGCTGGCCGACATGTACACAAGTTACATGGCTTCCCGATGGATGGCCTACAGCGCCGCCGCCTACTGCGACTCCCTGGAGAAAAAGGTTGGGGGGAAGGGAACCGACCTGGACCGCAAGGCGGCCGCCGCCCTCCTCTTCTGCGGAGAGATGGGCACGAAGGTGGCCGCAGACGCCATCCAGATCCACGGGGGCTACGGCTACTGCCAGGAATACGCGGTCTCCCGGCACTATCTCGATCAGAAACTCTGGGATATCGGCGCCGGAACCGCGGAGGTGCGCCGGATGATCATTGCCCGGGAGCTTCTCCGGGACAACTTCCAGAGCGCCCGATAACGGATGGGGAAATGACCGGAATTTCATTGCAATCGGGAAACGCGCTCAAGCGCTCCGGAACGGAAGGGCGGCGGCAAAATGGCGGGCGCCGATTTTGGAGAACGTCCGCGCGGACGTTGTTGCGAAGGTCTGTCATCCTTGTTGCCATGATATCCCTGCCCCTTCTTTCCGCCCCGCTTCAGGCGCGAGAAGACAGCGCCCGCCTTGTTCTTCAAAAGACGGCGGGCGGCGGTGAGAGCCGGGTCCATGTGGTGAAGAAAGGGGAATCGCTTGCAGCCATCCTGCGCAGTCAACTTGGAAACGAGCGAATTTCGCCTGCGATGATCCGCCGGTTGAACCCCGGCATCCGGAATCTGAACCGGATCTACCCTGGTCAGCGGATCGTTTTTCCGGTTCCGGGAAGGGGTAAACCTTCCGGTCCGATCGCCGACAATCGCGAGGGAAAATTCCCTCCGGAATCAACCTACCGGATCCGGGAAGGGGATTCCATCAGCCGGATCATCCTGTCCGAATTGAACTTGAAACCAACGGAAGCCCTCCCGGCCTATCGTCTCATTCGCAAATTGAATCCGGAGATCGATGATCTGAACCGGCTCCCGACCGGCCAGACCCTCCGCCTGCCCCCGAGCCTCACCCTTCCGGCCACCCCGGCGGACCCTTTGAAGACCACCCTTCGCACAACGGAAAAGTTCGACACAAAAGCGACCGCAAAGAAATCGTCGGCAGCGGACGATCGGCTCGGCATGATCCGACCGGTCATCCACCGGATGCGGGGCGCGGTCACCGCCACGGGAAGTTATTTCATCCCGCTGCAGGAGAGCGCCCAGATCACGATCGACTGCTCCATGATTCCGGTCGTCGAACTGGACGACGGCACGACGGTTCTTCTCGATTACGGAAATCGCCTGTCGGAAAACCTGAAAGCGCTGATACGGCAATCCTGGAAGAACTACGTCTTTCTGACCGCGGAAGAACTTCACGATGGCCTCGCGGGTATGCAGGGCATCGTCCGCCATTCACGAAACTACCGGATGGTCCCGGCCGACAAGCCGCTGGCCTTGACTGCAAAGCCGGAAATCCTCGTCTTTCCCGACTGGCTCATCCTCGGCAAAGAGACGGCAGGCGTTCCGCCCTACCGCCAGGGCCTCTTCCTGCTTGATCGGGGCGAACGGCCCCTCCCCGCAGAGGCAAAAGAGTTCATCGAGAAAAGCGGCGTCGCCGTAACGGAGATCGCCGGAGACCGTGCACTCTCTTCCGTCGGAACGTCTCCGACACGGCGACCGGTCATGGTGGATTTGCGAGGTCTGAAGGGCATCGCCCTCGCGGAGAAGCTTCTCACGACCCTTGGCGAGGCGCCGATGCGAAATGCCGAGGTGACCGTTTTCGACGAGGCCCGCAACGGATTCAACCTCTCCGTTACGGCCGATCTCCTTCTCCGGAAGGGAGAGAAGCGGTTCATCCTGCAAACAAAGAGGCTGCCTGAACAGTTCGTCCAGGTTCTCCGGGAGGCGGGTACGGAGGTGATCCCCGTCGGAGAAAACAATCAGGGCAGACCCCTGATCGAAGGCGTGCTTCAGGGAGTGGGTATTCCCGTTTCCTACGGTTTTTTCTCCTTCCGGATTCCGGAAGAAGGTAAACGCCCGCGGCTTACGGCCTCCTTTTCCGCCCTCCGGGCAACGACCGAAAGGGAAGCCGTTTATCTCATCGATTTCGATGTGCCTCCCGCAGGCCTGCCTTTTCTTCAGAACCGCAGGGAAGGCCGGATCGGCCGATACTAAGAAGGATTTATTCTGTTGCAGGAACATGAACACCTGCTCGTCCAAAGCGTTCTTCAGGAAGGCAGGTGCTGCGGCCGGAGGAGATCCGTGACGGTCTTGACCGGATTGAAGGTGGCCAGCGGAACCTCAACGAAGACGGTGTTCCAGAAGGCCATCGACCCGTTCCAGAGACCGGGCCGTTCCAGCGCGAGAAGCTCCCTCCCCTTCTCCGACTTCCGGACGATCGCCGCCGTCGCCGGATCGATAAACGCCGGGAGATCGAATTTCCGCCCTTGGAAGTCCCGGACGCCGCAAACCAGATCGACGGGGTTGAAGTGCGTGGCGGACGACCAGACGGCGCGCTGTTTCGGGTCATTCCGGTCAATTTGCGACTCCTCGATGATCTGCAGAGAGGCCCCCCCCCTCCCGTCCGCATCCTCAACCCAGAAAGGACCGCCGCCCGGCTCCCCCTCGTTTTTCACCATCCCGCAGACCCGGAGAGGCCGGTTGAGTTTCCCGAAAAGAAACGACCGTCGCTCGGAAAGGGAAAGTCCCCGGAAGCCGGTCGGGAAGCCGATGTTCACCCTCTTTTCCGCAAAATCCCGGATTCGCTCTAATTCTTCCTCCGTGCCGCCCCCCCCTGCAATAAGTCGAGCGGAGGCAAAGATCTTCTGCTGAAGCCGGATCAGACAGCCGGCCAGGAGTTTCTTCCAGAGGGATGTCTCCGTCTTGAGACGATCCGGCGCGGTATTGTCGATGTTCTTCAGGAAGATGATCTCTGCATCGAGGAGATTCATGTTCCGGAGAAGCGAGCCGTGCCCTCCCGGGCGAAAGACCGGTTTTCCCCAGTCATCGCGGAACGGCCGGTTCTCCGGATCGACGGCGATGGTGTCCGTTGCCGGATCCTGCGTGGAAATGCCGACCTCAAAAATGGTATCCAGCCGGGATTCGTAATCGTGGATCACACGCGAAAGAAGTGTCCGGACGGCGCTTTCATGTTCTCGGGAGACGGTAAAATGGACCCGGGAGACGTTTTTTGCATCGCGGGCGTACAGGACCGCCTCGACGAGATGCTCCTCGAGGGCAGTCCGACTCCCTTCCGGATAGGCATGGAATTTCAGAAGCGCCTTGGGCAGACAGCCGTAATTCAGCCCCTCCTCCGTCAGGACGGCTTTCAGGATAGCCACTTCTTCCCCTTTCCCGATCAGGGACTCCAGATCCTCTCCTGCAGCGGCGATGGTCGCCCGCAGATCGGGGAAAAAGGCATATCGCGTGAGGTCGCCGGCAAAGGCCGCACCTACCGCCTCGTCGCTGAACCCGCCTGCGGCGAGGCAGCGATACCACTCCCGGAACATCCGGCTCGCTGCCCCGGAGGCGGGGACGAATTTCATGAACCGGTGCGTCCGGCGGGCCTCCTCGTAGGCCGAAAGCAATGACGGGCGCTCCGACTCGGGGATGACGACGATCCCGTCGCCCGCAACGCAGGGGCGGTTCAGGCGGACCGCCGGGACCCCGCGCCGGAAGAGCGCAAGCTGCCTGCCGACCTCTTCGATCGTGAGCCCGTGCGCGGCGATGCTCCGCCTGTCCCCCTCGGACCACCTCTCCCCGGCCCCGTTATCCGTCATTTCTTCCTCTCCTTTAACGGGGATTAGACGGCCAACTCCTCCATCGGCAGCAGAAAGCTCCGGACGCCGGCGCGGGGATGTTCCCTTTTAAGCTCCCGGAGCCTCGCGTCAAGACGGGCGATCGCTTCATCGGCCACGGCCATCAAAAGGACATTGTTCTTCCCGGGCCAGAAGTGCGTACCTAACTTCGGTTCCGTTTCCGTCCCCTCCCCCCGGGCCTCCACCATCTTCGTGTATCCCTGGACCCCGGCTTCCTTGAGGGCGGCAATCACGTCGTCATCGGCCGCCTCGCAGTAGATGATCAGAAACATTTTCACGGTTGCGAACCTCCTTTCTCATCGCGGGGGCGCTTCGCCCGTCAGAGACGCCGTCGTTGATTCCGCCTCATTATCTTTTTTCTTCCGTCTCGTGAAAAACCCCTGGAAGTCGTCGAAGAGATCATAGGCGGCCGGCACAACCACCAGCGTCAGAAAGAGCGACGTAAGGAGGCCGCCGATGACCGCGATCCCCATGGGAGCGCGGGTTTCCGCCCCCTCTCCCATGCCGAAGGCGACCGGCAGCATCCCGAAGACCATCGCAAAGGTCGTCATCAGGATCGGCCGGAGCCGGACCGGTCCGGCTCCGAGGATCGCTTCCCTCCGGGAGAGGCCCCGTCCCCGCAGAACGTTTGTGTAATCGACGAGGAGGATCGCGTTTTTCTTGACGAGCCCCATCAGCAGAATGAGGCCGATGAAACTGAAGATGCTGATCGTATTTCCCGTCAGCAGCAGCGCGCCGAAGGCCCCGATGAACGAGAGCGGCATGGCCAAAAGCACGGTGAAGGGATGGACGAAGCACTCGAACTGGGCGGCAAGGACCATGTAGGCCATGATAATCCCAAGGGCGATGGCGAATAGCAGGTATCCGAATGATTCCGCCATGGTATCGGCCTGCCCCCGGTATTTTGGGAGATAGTCGGGAGGCAGGATCTTGGCCGCAATGCCGTTGAGGCCTTCCATCGCCTCCCCGAGGGGCACCCCCTCGAGGCTGGCAAAAAGGGTGATCGCCCGCTGGCGATCCTCACGGTTGATGACGCTCGGCCCGCCCCCCTCCTGGACCCGGACGAGATTGCGGAGTTCGACCAGTCGCCCGTCGCGCGACCGGACATAGAGTTTGCCCAGGTCATCCGGATCCCGCCGTTCTTCCGGATTGAGTCGGATCCGCAGGTCGTAGCGCTTTCCCCGGGTCTCGTCCTTGTATTTGGTCACCTCGGTCTCCCCGCTCATGAGGAGGTTGATCGCCTCGGCGACGGTCGCTACGTCCACCCCGAGGTCGGCCGCCTTGTCCCGGTCGATATAGACCTTGAGTTCGGGTTTGCCCATCTCGAGGGAGGTGTCGACGTCCACAATCCCCGGCAGTTTTGAAAACTCGGCCGCGATCTGCTTGGTGTAAGCCTGAACCGCACTGAGATCCAAACCCCGGACGCTGTACTGGATGGGCACCTGCCGCTGCCCGCCGCCGATCATGGAGAAGTCCTCCGCCGACACCTTGAGACCGGGAAACCGCCGCAGCTTTTCGCGGATCTCTTTCTTCAGATCCATCTGGGTCTTCTTCCGCTCGCTCTTCGGGATGAGGCTGGTCATCATGATCGCCCGGTTGATCGAGCCGCCGATCCCCAGCCGGTATAAAACCGCCCGGACCTCCGGCATCTTCCGCAGGATCTCCTCCGCCGGGCGGAAGAGATCGTCGGCCTTTTCCACCGAATAGTCGATGGGCGCCTCCAGACGGACGATGAACTGCCCCTGGTCCTCCGGCGGAACGAACTCCTTCCCCAAGTATTTCGTTATATAGAGGCTGCCGGCAAACAGGGCAAGGGCGCCGACCAGCATGATCACCCGATGATTCAGGGAAAAGGCCAGGACACGTCTATATCCCCCCTCTATTTTCTTGTATCCCCTTTCAAACCATACCGCGGGCCATTGCCACGGTTTGACGGAGACCGGAGCGCCGGCAGGGTTTCCCCGCTTGACCACAACGCGCTTCAGGAAGATCGAGGCAAGCATTGGCGTCAGGGTGAACGATACCAGCAGGGAGACGAGGATCGAAAAGACGACCGTCAGGGCGAACTGGAGAAAGAAGCGGCCGATCATCCCCTTCATGAAGGCGACGGGGAGAAAGATCGCCACGATGGCAAAGGTGGTCGCCATGACCGCCAGGCCGATCTCGGTGGTGGCGAAGGTTGCCGCTTCGCGCGGCGCCATCCCCTCCTCGACATGACGGTAGATGTTCTCGATGACAATGATGGCATCGTCGATCAGGAGCCCGACGGAGAGGGTCAGCGCCAGCATCGTCATGTTGTTGAAGG
>MNZQ01000016.1 GCA_001873745.1 Syntrophaceae bacterium CG2_30_58_14 | reverse complement strand
GACCATAGGAAAAAGAAGGAGGTCCACCGCCTGCTGGAAGACCTCTACCGGATGGAACCCAATACGGTCGGCAAGATCATCGACACCTTTTTCGAACATGATTTCCTGCCAAATTGGTATTTCCACTCGAACCGCGCCGAGGACGTGGCGAGCGACCTGTTCATCGTCAGCCAGCTCCTCTCCGCCAAGGACGAATACCTCACGCATACCAGCCTCGACGGCAAAAAGATCACCTATTTCCTGAACGTGGGCCGCGATTTTCCCGGCAAGCTCAAGACCATTCTGGGCCAGAACAGCACGCTCGACATCGTCTCCTACGATTCGATGAAGACGCGTTCGGGCCTCAGGCTCATCACCATCGAAAAGGCCGGTGCAAAGGGGATGCCCATGAGCCGGGACGAAGAGGCCGCCGCCGTGCGGATCCTGGCCGAGCTTCGCCAGCGGGCCGCCGGCCTGGGCCACCATCACACCGAGGCGTTCATCGCCGGTCTGCCGGTGAACTACCTCAATGAGGAGGTCAACAGCTTCACCGTGCCCCCCCGCATTTTCCGGCACGAACTCATTTTCGAGCAGGTCCGCGCCGGCGGAGGATTTTTTATCGGTCGGGAGAGCACCGAGGGCGAACACGGCGAGCCGAGCGAGCGGCTCTCCGCGCGCGAGACCCGTTTCCACCTCGGCGTCGAGGAGCCCGACATCGCCTTCATCCTGGAGGTGCTCGAGGCGCTGCGCGGCCTGGACATCAACATGAATCGCTCCTATTACGACCGCTTTACGCACCCCGCCGGCGGCGGTGCGGCCATAGGCATCATGACCTTTTACCTCAACCCCTCCGTGGACACCGCCGGTCTGGAAAAGGCCCTATCTGGGCTGGGGAAAAGAGCGCGCAGCGGCCAGGCGGAGGGCGGCAGACTGCTGGTCGATCTCGAATCGATCCTGCGCGGTCTGAGCCGGCGCGGCCTGTCTCCGGAGGAGGCGGCCGGCCTGCTCGCGCGCCTGCGGGCCTATGCCGAAGTCAATGCGGACACCTCGAGCGAGGCGGAATTCGGGAACTTCCTGCTGAACTCCTTGAGCGATTTCCTGGAGGCGGCCGATTCGCTCGGCGTGTCGGACAACCCGCGCATTATGCAGCGCCTGCTCGGTTTCGACGCGTTCGAGGAATTCTGGGTGGACACCAAGCGCGGCCAGACCATCGCGGTCACCGAGGGCTTTCGCACGAGACACAATTCCGCCCGCGGGACGGCCAAAGGCGGCCTGCGCATCGACCCGATCGTCGAGTTCTCCGAGGTGGCGGCCCTCGCCTTCATGATGACCTGGAAATGCGCCCACTCGAAGATCCTGTTCGGCGGCAGCAAGGGCGGCCTCAAGCTCAACCCGCGCGACTTCAGCCAGGCCCGGCTGGATTACTCTTACACCCTCACCAACTTCGGCCGCTCGCTCTTCCTGGTCACCGGGCCGATCTGCGACGTGCCGGCCGGCGACGTGGGCTGCGGTCCGCAGGAGATCGGACTGCTCTTCGAGGGCTTCAAGTCGGCCCTGCACGACCTGGCCATGATCGCCTATGGGCTGAAGAAGAGCGTGGCCTTTCTCGGCAACAAGGTTCTCACCCTCGACGACGCCCGAACCATTCTGAGCGGACACTTCGATGTGGACTGGCACGACGAGCGCATCCTGCGGGAGCTGGTCATGAACGAAAACTATCTTGAACACGTGGTTGCCCCCCAGATTACGGGCAAGCCGCGCATGGGCATCCAGACCCGAACCGGCGCGACCGGCCGCGGTATGCGTTACGCCCTGCTTGCCGTCGTGACCCGGATGTATCTGGACGGCCGCTGGAAGCCGGTCGAGGAACCGACGACCGGGGAGCGGCGTCTTCTGGAAAAACTGGCCGGGGTGAACGAGACCGCCCTGCTGGCCGCGGCGGACCGTGAAGACGGCGCCGGTCCGATTGCGGACGAAACCTGGCAGGAGCTTGAAGAGCGCGTGTTCCCGAAGCTGCTCAAAGACAAGCGCATCGTGGTGCAGGGGTCCGGCAAGGTCGGCGGATCCTTTATCGAGGAGATGGCGCGTTTTCCCGTAATTTTCGCGGCCGTGACCGGTCGCGCCGGCGCCCTGATCGGCCGTCTCGATCCGGACGAGCTTCTCCAGGCGCACAGGAGCGCCGGATCCGTGTTCGGCTGCGAGAAAGGCGTCGAGCAGAGGATCCCCGGGGCCGAGGGGGGCAAGGCCGCGCTCGAACTCGATTGCGACATCCTGGTGCCGACGGCCCTCGAGAACGCCATCCACGCTGCCAACGCCGGGAAGGTCAAGGCGGCGTTGGTGGTGTGCGGCGCGAACGGCCCCAATACCACCAAGGCCGAAATACTGCTCCATCGGCGCGGCGTGACCGTGCTGTACGACTTTCTCGCCAACGGCGGAGGGGTGGTCGCCTCCTACTTCGAGTGGCTCCGGAACCTGGCGGAACGGAACCGTTTCGAATCCGAGGTCATCCGGGGCGAACGGTTCCGGGTGGAGGATCTGGCCCGTTTCGTGATGCCCGAATTCCGTCCCCGGATCCTCGCCATTCTGCAGAAACCCGAATCCCCGGAAGTCACGGCGGCGTGGAACAGCGTGCTGCGCGACATCATGATTGCCGCCGTGAACGAGGATTACGAAGAGGCCGCCCGGGGCGGCGTTTCGCTCAAAACGGCCGGTTACGCCAGCGCCATTCTGCGCGTGCTGGCCGCGGAGCTGCTGAGAGCGCCGCTATCCGCTCGCCCGGGCTTCATCGCCGGTCTGAAGCAGGAGACCCGCCGCCGTCTCGCCCGGTGCCTGCGCCATCCCGAGGCGGCCCTGATCGACCCCGGCGCCGCGGCGCTGGCGGACCGGGTCGAGGCAGGACTGTAGATTCGACACCATGTCTTAATGCAGTTAAAAATAATATCCCGAGTGAGGGCAATATCAGGGAATCGATCCGGTATGCGAAGATGATCACGGGACTTGCGAGCAGTTTCATTCGGAGATCAGGTTGGATATGGATCTGGAAAGACTGCCGAGCGAGCATTTTTCCACCAATTCCGACATCATGGTCCTGGCCCTGATGGCCTACAATCTGTATGCGGCTTTGCGGACAGGAGAGTCTCCGGGAGGGGAACGGCAATCTGGGGAACAGGGTGCCCCAGCGGAAGAAGGAGCAGCGGCGACGCCTGTGCACGGTAATGCGGGATCTGATGTACATAGCTTCCCGGATTTCGTTTCATGCAAGACGACTGCATCTGTTTTTCGGTCGTTACAATCCGAGGGCCGTTGTGTGGCAAAATCTTCATCGGAGGTTCATGATCCCCGTTACGTAGGCGGTTATTGCCGGGAGATGTGCCATATGGGCATCTTCGCAACCTCCGACAGTTTCAACGCGAGCGGCTACAAACCGTCCGTCGTCACGAGTTCGGACCGTTGCGTGGGGTGCCTGAAATGCCTTTATGCCTGTCCGGATTTTGCAATCACGATCAAAGAGGGCCGACCGGAACAATGTCCGGCTTAAATCCGCCGGTCAATAGCTTATTCAAAGGAGATTTGTTATGGATTTTGGATTATCGGAAGAGTTGGTGATGTTGCAGAACATGGTCAGGGCGTTTGCGGCGGGGAAGATCGCGCCGTTTGCCGATGAGTGGGATGCGAAGCATTATTTCCCGTATGAGGAAGCGGTCAAGCCGATGGGGGAGCTGGGTCTGTTCGGGACGGTGATTCCGGAGGAGTACGGCGGGAACGGGATGGGCTGGCTTGCGGCGATGATCATCACGGAGGAGATCGCCCGCGCGTCGAGTTCGCTCCGTGTCCAGATCAACATGCAGGAGCTGGGATGCGCCTATACGATTTACCGGTATGGGTCGGAGGAGCTCAAAAAGAGATACATCCCCAGACTCGTCAGCGCCGAAATCCTCGGGGCGTTTGCGATCACGGAGCCCCAGGCGGGATCGGATGTGATGGCGATCAAGTCCACAGCGGAGGACAAGGGGGATCACTGGCTGCTCAACGGGACCAAGACCTGGATCTCGAATGCGACGGTCGGCGGGATCAATATCTATTATGCCTACACGAACCGGAGCCAGGGGGCAAGAGGGCTGTCCGCCTTTGTACTGGAGCTGGACGACAAATCCAATGGCATCACGGTGACGGATCTGGACAAAATGGGTTCCCGCTCCTCGCCGACCGGAGAGATCATCCTGGAGAACACGAAAGTCCCCAAGGAAAACATCCTGGGGAAACCGGGCGACGGCGCCAAGATTGTTTTCGGTTCGCTGGCCCAGTCCCGTCTTTCCGCGGCGGCGGGCGGCGTCGGTCTGGCCCAGGCCTGTCTGGATGCGGTGACGAAGTACGCCATGGAGCGGGAGCAGTTCGGCCAGGCCATCGGATATTTTCAGATGAATCAGGATCTGATCGCCCAGATGGTGACCGATATCGAATCCGCACGGCTGATGGTGTACAAGGCGGCCTGGCAGAAGGACCAGGGGAATCTGAACAACAATCTGGAGGTGGCCCAGGCGAAATATCTGGCCGGCGAGCTTGCCTATAAATGTTCGCAGTACGCCATGCGGATCCTCGGCGCTTACGGGTATTCGACGGAATATCCGGTAGCGCGCTACTTCCGGGATGCGCCGACCTACGCGATGGTGGAGGGTTCCGCCAACATCTGCAAGTTCATCATCGCCCAGGATCAACTGGGGATTCGCAAGGCGAACCGGTAACCGGCCGGATAGCAACTTGAATTTCTGCCCCTTTTGAAATGCGGAGGCGTGGTGTCTCCCGCATGGCGGAGTGTTGAGGGAGGAAGAGGAGAGATGAAACCTTATTTTGCAAAGATGGACGATATCGGGAAGCCGCTGCGGCCCGCGCAGTTGGAGCGGATGAAGGCCAACGTGGCCCAGGCCGAGTCGGTCATGAAGGAGATCGATGCGGAAGTCGAACGGATCAAGAACTTCGGCATTCCGGCGGAGAAGGTTCACGAACGGGGTGAGATGACGGTCTGGGACCGGATCGAATACATCGTCGATCCGGGGACCTTCTGCCCGCTCCATACCATTTTTGACCCGGAGAACGAGGAATCGGGCAGTACGGGGGTGGTGGACGGCCTGGCGCGGATCGCCGGGAAGTGGTGCGTGCTGATCGGTTTCAACAACAAGTGGATTGCCGGGGCGTGGATCGCCGGGCAGGCGGAGAACAATCTGCGGGTGACCGATCTGGCCAAAATCATGAACCTGCCGCTGGTGTGGCTGGTGAACTGTTCGGGCGTGAAGCTGCCGGAGCAGGAGAAGGTCTATGCCAACCGCCGCGGCCAGGGGACCTGCTTTTTCCGGCACGCGGAACTGGAGCAGATGGGGATTCCGGTTCTGGCGGGGATCTACGGGACGAATCCGGCGGGCGGCGGCTATCAGGGGATCAGCCCGACGATCCTTTTGGCCCACAAGAAGGCCAACATCGCGGTGGGCGGCGGCGGCATCGTCAGCGGCATGAGCCCCAAGGGGTACTTTGATGAGGAGAGCGCCGAGGAGCTGATTGCGGCGACGCGCCACTTCAAGGCCGTTCCGCCCGGAAGTGTGAAGATCCATTATGATTCGACGGGATTTTTCACCGCCGTTTTTGAAAAGGAGACCCAGGTTCTCGATGCCCTGAAGGGGTACATGGCGGAGATGCCCGCCTACAATCCGCGATTTTTCAGGGTGGCGCCGCCTGCAGAGCCGAAATATTCTCCGATGGAGATCGCCTCGATCATCCCGGTCAATCCGAAGGCGGGCTACGATTTCGACAACGTGCTGGCGCGGCTGGTGGACAATTCGGAGCACATGGAGTTCCGTCCGGGGTACGGTCCGGAGGTCTATACGGGGCTGGTGAAGGTGGACGGATTTCTGCTGGGGGTGATCGGGAACCGGCATGGACTGCTGCCGAACTATCCCGAGTACACCAACGAGTACATCGGGGTGGGCGGCAAGCTCTACCGGCAGGGGCTCATCAAGATGAACGAGTTCGTGACGCAGTGCGGCCGGGACCGCGTCCCGATCCTCTGGTTCCAGGATACATCGGGGATCGATGTCGGGGATACGGCGGAGAAGGCGGAGCTGCTGGGATTGGGACAGTCCCTGATCTATTCGATCGAGCAGACGAACCTGCCGATGATGCTGGTTGTCCTGCGCAAGGGGACGGCGGCGGCCCACTACGTGATGGGGGGGCCTACGGCCAACAACAACAACGCCTTCACGCTGGGGACGCCGGCGACGGAGATCAACGTGATGCACGGGGAGACGGCGGCGGCGGCCAGTTATGCCCGGCGTCTGGTGAAGGAGAAGGACGCCGGCAAGCCGCTGGGGCCGGTCATCGACAAGATGAACGAGATGGTCAGGCATTACGAGGAGACGTCGAAGCCGATCTACTGCGCCAAGAAGGGTTTTGTCGACGAGGTGGTCCGGTTCGGGGAGATCCGCCGCTACATGGTGGCCTTTGCGGGCGGCATCTACCAGAACCCGCGGTCGATCTGTCCGCACCACCACATGCTGCTGCCGAGGCTGATCCGGTCGCAGGTCGTCAAGGGGCTGGAACGGCCGTCTTAGTCGGTTGGATGACGGATGGCCCGGAGAGGATGACCCCCCTTCCCTCTGCGGGCCGTCACGTTCTCCGGGAATGGGACCCGCCGTCTTGAGGGTGGCGGCGTCGGCAAAAGTGAGACCCCATCTTCGCTTCGGCGAAGGTTCGGATAACGAGTCAAAGTCAAAAATCACACCGCAAGGAGGATGGACACGGAATGGCGAAAAAATTCAATCCGGTCAAGGCAAAGGCCGACGAACTGCTGGCGTCCAAGGATGGGCGCCCCCAATGCCATGGACATGATTCTCGGGGGATTGTGCGTCATCATGGTCCTGGATGCGACGCGCCGATCCATCGGCTGGCCCCTCCCGTTCGTTACGGTGATCTTTGTCCTCTACAGTTATTTGGGTAATCTGATTCCGGGCAGTTTCGGCCACCGCGGATACGACATCCATCGCATCCTGAACCAGATGTTCATGACGACGGAAGGGATCTTCGGGATTCCGCTGGGCGTGGTGGTCACCATCGTATTTCTCTTCATCCTCTTCGGGGCCTTTCTGGATAAGGGCGGCGGCCTGAGCGTGGTCAGGGAGATGATCAAGGCCCTGCCCGGAGAGCGGGTAGTCTATTTCGCCGACAGGGCGCGCCAGCCGTACGGGGCTCTTCCCCACCAGGTCGCGGAAGGGCTGGTTCTGGAAAGCCTTCAGTTTCTGCTGGACCAGGGGGTCAAGGCGATTGTCATTGCCTGCAATACCGCCTCCGCCGCAGGGTATGAGGCGGCCCGAAAGCGCTTTTCCGTGCCGGTGTTCAGCGTCATCGGACCGGGAATCCCCGCGGCGTGCAAAGCGACCCGGAACAAGCGGGTCGGGCTCATCGGCACGAAGGGGACGGTGGAGAGCCATGCCCATGCCGACATCTTCGCCGCCCTTGACCCGGCCATTCAGGTGTTCGGCCGGCCCTGTCCCCTGTTGCCTCCTCTCATCGAATTGGGAAAGATCGATTCCGACGAGACCAGGCTGGTT
>MNZQ01000150.1:461-7847 GCA_001873745.1 Syntrophaceae bacterium CG2_30_58_14 | reverse complement strand
GACCGCCACCGGCTCTGCATAGTAGATGATCCCGCCATATCCGGGTCTGAGCCCTTCGAGTCGCAGCGGTTTTCCGTGCTTCAGCACCGCGCCCAGAACGCCGTCGCCTTTGTTGAAGGACTTCGTGATCACGTTTCCCGTATCCGAGATGCATTTTTTGACCATCAGGTTCTCGCCGCCCGCGTCGAGCCACAACACCGCACAGGTATGAAGCTTCATCGTCCGCTTGAGCATATCCACGTGGTGGTCCATGGCGCCTTTCAACCGATTCATCGAGGAGTCGGTAATCCGCTGCGCCTCTTCCTCCCGGATATCGTGCCAGGATCTGCTCTTGGCGGGAGCGATAAACCGAAAGGCCCTGGCGTCGTCCGCCCTGGCGGCCTTGGCTTCCGCCTCCGCCTTTTCGGCGCATCGCCGCATCCTTGCGACCCCCGCTTTCGTTGACAACAGATTGATGAGGGCAAACAAGACGATAAAGAGGGAATGGACGAACCCCTCGTAAAAAGAGGTTTCCCTTGGCCCGAACGCCGCAATGGCGAACTCGATGCCGATGGCCGTGGCCGCCAGCGTGAATCCGACCCATTGAGGGGTATAGAGCACGAGAAGCGCCACCACGATGAAAACCACCGGATAGATCAGGGGGATGAGCCCTCCGGCGGCCTGAACCGCCGCGTAGGTTCCCACCACGAGGAGCAGCCCCAGCTTCAGGTCGTCCCATTCCCGGATAGAAGGGTTGTTGTTTTTAATACCTGCGAATCGCCTGTAGGCCTGTACGCCGAAAACCGAGGCCCATGCTGCGAACAGCAGGATGACGGCGATTTGGCTCGCGCCGCTTTCGCGGAGATCGGCGAAAGGCGCACAGACGAAAATCGCGGCAAACGCCAAGGCGAACAGGCAAACGGAAGAGATCCGCCATCCTTTTCGCAGTTGCAATACGATGCGCTCGACTGTTGACATTCCGACCATCGACCCTACATGAACGGTTCTTTCTTTTGTAACCGGATGATGATTTCGCGAATCAGGATAGCGGAAGGCGCTTCATCCGCTCTCATCAATATGTGTGAGAAATTATTGGCAATACTCTCAGTATAGGAGAACCCGACTTGAGGGAGGTCCAGTTTTCTTTGGTAAAGCTCAAACTCCTTTTCCTCTTTCAGGACTTCCCAAAAGGTTCTTCCCCCGGAATGCAGCGCCGAAATCGTGAGCCCTGCAAAAAAAGAGATGTTCGGCAAGACAGAAAGCAGGACGCTGCCGCCGGCGTCTGTGGCATCCTTCATGTTCTTTTCGGACTGTTTTGCTTCCGCTTTTTCACGAGACTCTTCCAACGCAAGTTCAATCTCGATTTCCTCGTTGTCATTTTTGATGTATTTGCGGTAGTCCGTCGCAATTTCCCGCAGAATCGGCAGGGCCTTCTGGATCGCCTCCACCAGAGAGCCGACATAATAACGGCGGGGCAGGGCAAATTCACCCCGGTCGCGCTGCGCCTTGGCCGTTCGGAAGAAGTTAGGCTGGTCCCCCTCCAGACGGAGCTTGATGTGATAAAACACCCAACGGTTCAGGACGACCGTGTTGTCCCCGTATATCTCAAAATCGGCCAACAACTCAATGCCTTTGCAATACTTGAAGTTGGTTTCCATGTTGCAGAGAGGCACGCCGGGTTGAACCGGAAGGTAAAGCTGTGGGTAGGCGTTGCGAAAAAGCCTCATCAGCCCCGGAACGTCAAAGTCCTTCAACTCCGGATTCCGGGCTTTCTGCTGCAACAGATATTCCGCCAGCGTATCCCGGCCGTTGAGCAGAAACTGGAGGTGGTAACTCCCCGGTTTCACCGGGTCGGTTTCTTGATAAACTTTGGCAACCTGGGTCGCAGACCTAACTGCACAACCGGGCATCGACCACAGCAGCAAGATCAAAAGCAAGAGCGGACCGGTTCTTTTCACCCGCTGGTTCCTCGGACGGGCCGTGGCGCAGCAGCGAACATGATTTCCATTCCTCTACCCGCTTGCGCTCGGTGATCTCACGCGAAACGCCTTAGATTTCAAGAGCGGCAGGCGTCCTGCTTCGCATGCGGGTATTAAAGGCCGGGCTCCGTGTCGAACCGGTGCACCCCGCCGGGGAGATGGGCGGGGTCGATCGTTTCGGCGTCCTCGGGCGTCGTTCCCTCCAGGAAGCATTCGAAGATCGCCCCGCGGTGCGACGGTTTGACCGGGGCGCCGGTTTTCGGATCGACCTTGACGAAGACGATCCCCTCCGGTACGGGGAAGGCCTCGATTGGCGTCCCCTCAAGGGCCTTCTCCGCAAAATAGAGCCAGATCGGCGCCGCGGCGCGGCCGCCGACCTCCTGCCGGCCCATGGGCCGCTCCTGATCGAAGCCGATCCAGACTCCGGCGACCAGCGACGGCGTGAACCCCATGAACCAGGCGTCGCGCGTGTCGTCCGTCGTCCCCGTCTTGCCGGCGACCGGCCGGCCGAGTTTCTTCACCCGTTGCCCTGTTCCGCTTTCGACGACGTCCTGCATGACGTAACTCGACATGAAAGCGATCCGCGGATCGATCACCTGTTCGATCTTTGGCTGCGTCTCCTCAAAGACATGACCCGTCCGGTCGACTATTTTCTTGATGAAGAAGGGCTGGACCCGCTTCCCCTCGTTCGCCAGGACGCCGTAGGCCCGGACCAGCTCCTGGAGGGTGACCACGGAGGTGCCGAGGGCCATCGAGAGGTTCCGGGAGAGAGGCGAGGAGATCCCCATGTTGGTCGCATAGGAGGCGGCGTAATCAACGCCGATCTCCTCAAGAACCTTGATCGTGATGATGTTCCGGGAGTGGATCAGCGCATTGTGCAACGTCGTGGGCCCCAGGAACTTCTGGTCGAAGTTCTGTGGTTTCCAGACCCCGTCGGGTTGCTGGGGATCCGGATAGACGATGGGGGCGTCCACGATCACCGTTGCGGGGGTCAGCCCCTTGTCGAAGGCCGCCGTGTAGATCATCGGTTTGAAGGCCGAGCCGGGCTGGCGCCGGGACTGGGTCGCGCGGTTGAATTCGCTCCGCTGGAAATTGCGCCCCCCGACCATCGCCCGGATGGCGCCGGTCTTCGCGTCCATCGCGAAGAGGGCCCCCTGAACCTGCCCTTTCTCATAGTTCTCCCGCTCCTCCATCTCCTTGAGGCCCTGTTCCACCGCATCCCGCGCCGCCTTCTGCATCTGGATGTTCAGGGTTGTATAGACCTCGAGGCCCTCCTTGTAGAGGACATCGGCGCCGTATTTCTCCTGGATGTAGCGGCGGATGTTTTCAATGAAATAGGGGGCGATCTTGTCCTTCGGCTTGATCGAGCGGAGTTTGACGACCGTGGAGAGCGCCCGGTCCCGCTCACGCTGGGTGAGGTAGCCGTCTTCCAGCATCCGGTTGAGGACATAGGCCTGCCGTTGGTAGGCCCGTTCCGGGTGGAGGTAGGGGGAGTAGCTGTTGGGGGCCTTGGGAAGTCCCGCTAACATGGCCGCTTCCGGAACCGTCAGATTCCGGGCGCTTTTCCCGAAATACCCCTGGGCGGCGGCCTCGACGCCGTAGGTTCCGTGGCCGAGGTAGATGTGGTTCAGGTAGAGGGTGATGATCTCTTCCTTGGTCAGATAGCGGTCGATCTTGTAGGCGAGGAGCGCCTCCTTGATCTTCCGAATGTAGCTCTTCTCCGGAGAGAGGTAGAGAGACTTGGCGACCTGCTGGGTGATCGTGCTTCCCCCCTGGACGATCCTGCCCGCCTCGATATTCTTGAAAAAGGCCCTGGAAATGCTCTGCATGTCGAACCCGCCGTGCTGGAAGAAGCGGGCGTCTTCTGCGGCGACAAAGGCCTGGATCACAATCTTCGGGATCTCTTCGTACTTGATCACCTTCCGGTCCTCGAGGAAGAACTCGTCGATCAGCTCGTTGTTGTCCGCATAGACCCGCGTCGTGATGCTGGGACGGTAGTCCTTCAGGGCGGCGATGCTGGGGAGCTCCTTCAACAGCACGTAATAGATTAGGCTGCTCCCCGCCAGGGCGACGGTGACGAAGAGCACGAGGATCACGACGATGATGATTCCCAGCCAGGAGCGTCGGGAGGATGATCGCTTCTTCCTGCGCGGGGCAAAACGCTTGATAGGGGTCATGGGTTCTTATCTTCCATCTCTGCGGCGGTTTCTTCCGCATCTTCCGGCGTGGGTTTGTTTCTGCGGGCAAATTTTGCCACAAAAATGCTCACCTCGTAAAGCACCAGCAGCGGGATCGCCATCAGGATCTGGCTGAGGGCGTCGGGAGAGGGGGTCAGCACGGCGGCGACGATGAAGATGATCAGGATCGCGTAACGCCTCTGTTTTGCTAACATTTTCGCGTTGACGACGCCGAGTTTGGCCATGAAGAACATGAAGACCGGCATCTCGAAACAGAGGCCGAAGGCGAGCAGGAATTTGAGCGTCAGGTCGAGATACTCCCGGAAGGAGATCATCGGTTTCAGGAAATCCGTGGAAAAACTCACGAAGAAGCTGAAGGCCGGCGGCAGCGCGACGAAATAGCCGAACAGGACGCCGCCGATGAAAAGAATCGTGGAGAAAAAGACAAACGGAAAGACGAATCGCCTTTCGTTTTTGTACAGTCCCGGGGAGACGAAGCGCCAGATCTCGAAGAGGGTATAGGGCGCCGTCAGAAACAGGGAGGCGAAGAAGGCGATCTTCATGTGGATGAAGAATGCCTCCGGAAGCCCCGTGAAGATCATCGAACTCTGGGCCGGCATCGCTTCGACAAGGGGCTTGGTGATCACCCGGAAGGACCAATCCTTGAACAGGTAGCAGACGCCGAAACCTACGCCGAGGATGATGAGGATGCGGATCAGCCGCGTCTTCAACTCTTCGAGATGTGCCGTCAACGGCATTCTTTCTTCTTCAGGCTTTTCGTTTTCCATAGACGATGGGATTAAAGCGGCTCCGGTGAGGGAGCGTTATGGGGACACGATGCCGCAAAAGTGTCCCCATAACGCTCAGGACTTAAGGTTTGGGGTCGGGGGTCTTCGGGGCGTCGCTTCCGGACCCCACGGGCGCGACGGGAGGAGCAGGGGCTTCCTTCTCTTCCCCCCTGTCAGAGAGCAGGGAATCCTTGAGCCCGTCCACGTCCTTCTTCAACTCGTCCGTCTTCAGCGTTTCCTTGATCGTTTCGGTGGCGCTGTCCGTCGCCTTGCGGAATTCGGAGAGACCCTTTCCCAGCGCCTTTGCGATGTCGGGCAGTTTCTTGGGGCCCACCACGAGCAGCGCAACAACCGCGATCACCAGCAACTCCGGCATACCAATACCAAACATGATATCACCTTTTTCCTTTTCCGGATCGTCGGAAAATCCCGGCAAAGCAGGCGGGTTTTCGCTGCAGCCATTCCGGACTGAGGTTTATAACCGCAGTCGGAAATGTTTGTCAATGTTTTTTCCGGCAGCGGAGCGACCTCAAAATCTTTTGCCATATCAGGGTTTTTGTGTTAGCAATACGATCCTGTCCGAGGCGATAAAGTTCATCCGCAGGGGAAGGTGGCCGATGTCAAAGAACACGGGGGTTGTTGAGGACTTGCGGTATATCCGGCACGGCGCCGGATTGACCCATCCCGAAACGCCCGAACGGCTCGTCGCGATCTACGAGATGTTAGACAATCCCGACATGGCCTGGAAATGGACCGGGATCGACGCGAGGCACGCCACGCGCGGGGAACTGGAGCGGGTCCACCGCCCTTCCTTCGTTGATTTCATCGCCCAAACGGCGGGAAAATCGATGACAATCCTTGATCCCGATACGGTGGCCACCGCCGAGACGTATGATACGGCGAGGCTGGCGGCCGGCGGGTTCATGAACGCCATCGACAGCGTGATGTCCGGGGAGACGGACAACGCCTTTGCGCTGGTCCGGCCGCCGGGACACCATGCCCAGGCGGCAACCGCCGCGGGGTTCTGCATCTTTAACAACATCGCCGTCGGCGCGCGTCACGCGCTGGCCCGTTGGGGGCTGGAACGGATCCTGATTGCGGACTGGGACCTCCATCACGGCAACGGCACCCAGGAGGCCTTTTACGAGGAGAGCCGGGTCCTCTACTTTTCGACGCACCAGTCTCCCGGTTACCCCGGGACGGGCGGCCCGGAGGAGATGGGAAAGGGGCCGGGTCTCGGCTACACGCTCAATGTCCCGCTGCGGCCCGGGGCGGACGACGCCCTCTATGTCCGCGTGTTTAGGGAGCTCCTCTGTCCGGTTGCCCGGAGCTTCCGGCCGGAGCTCATCCTGGTCTCTGCCGGATTTGATCCCTATATCGGCGATCCCCTGGGGGAGATGAAGGTGACGCCGGAAGGCTTCGCCTGCCTGACCCGCGTCCTCCTCGACCTGGCGGACGAGTGGTGCGGCGGCCGTCTGGCGATGGTCCTCGAAGGGGGGTATAATGTTCAGGGGTTGACGAAATGCGTCCGGGCGGTTCTGCTGGAAATGATCGGGGAGACCCGGGTGACGGAGGAGACGCTGATCCGGATGGTCGGTGAAACGGGTGGGCAGGCGGACCGGGTGATCGACCGGGCGCGGGAGCGGATCGAACCCTTCTGGCCGGTCTTTTAAAAAAGAGGTTTTCGTTAACAGAGGTGATGCATTGGAGAAGATCAAGATCAGCCAGGATGAAGTGACGCACGTGGCCCACCTGGCGAGACTGGAGTTCGGCGAAGAAGAGAAGGAGAAATTCACCTCCCAGTTGAACGATATCCTTCGGTATATGGACAAGTTGGGCGAGGTCGATACGACCGGCGTCGAACCGATGACCCACGCGATCGCCCAGAAGAACGCCTTCCGCATGGATGTGGTCGGCGCGTCCCTTCCACCGGAGCTCTCTCTGGCCAATGCGCCGGAGTCTCGCGGGGGCTGTTTTCAGGTCCCGAAGGTGATCGAGTAAAAAAGGGAAGGTATCCGATATGGAATTGTATTCGTTGACCATTCACGAACTCTTGGACAAGCTCCGGACGGGGGAGACCTCCTCCGTGGAGATCACCGCCTCCGTCTTCGGGCGGATCGACGCGGTGGAAAAGGAGGTCCGCGCCTACATCACGCTGATGCGGGAGACGGCCCTGGCCGAGGCGGCGCGCGCCGACAAGGCGATCCGAAAAGGCGGGATCGCGGCGCTCACCGGCATCCCCGTCGCGCTGAAGGACATCTTCTGCACGAACGGCGTCCGGACGACCTGCGGTTCGCGGATCCTCCACAATTTTATACCGCCGTACGACGCCACCGTCGTGGAGAAGCTCCGGGCGGCCGGCGCCGTCTTGACGGGCAAGACGAACATGGATGAATTCGCGATGGGCTCCTCGACGGAGAGCTCCTTCTTCGGCGCAACCCGGAATCCGTGGGATCTCACGAG
>MNZQ01000150.1:0-421 GCA_001873745.1 Syntrophaceae bacterium CG2_30_58_14 | reverse complement strand
CAGCCGATGAGTGCATAGCCGCGCTGGGCTCCGACACCGGCGGCTCCATCCGCCAGCCGGCGGCCCTCTGCGGCGTCGTCGGGCTGAAGCCGACCTACGGCCGGGTTTCCCGCTTCGGCCTTGTCGCCTTCGCCTCATCGCTGGACCAGATCGGCCCTTTCACGAAGGACGTGGAGGACTGCGCCATCCTTTTGAACGTGATCGCGGGTTATGACCCCAGGGAATCGACCTCGGTGCCGGAGGAGCTCCCCGATTACCGGCAGTTCCTGGGCCAGGGAATCGAAGGCTGGACCGTCGGGATCCCGAAGGAGTACTTTATTGCCGGGATCGATCCGGAGGTCGAGGCGGCCGTCCGGCAGACGATCCGGGTCGTCGAGGGGGCGGGGGCGAGGTGCATCGAGGTGTCGCTTCCCCACACCGG
>MNZQ01000012.1 GCA_001873745.1 Syntrophaceae bacterium CG2_30_58_14 | reverse complement strand
GGACTGTCTCCGCCGCCTCTACCGGCAGCAGCTTCCCGGCTCCCCGCAGCGATCTTCGCTGCCGCAGCAGGTCTTCCCGCCCCGATCCCCGATGATTCCGTCCCTTCTGGCGGTGACGCCTTTCGACAGAACGCGCTGCAACGAGACGCCGCCGCAGTGACTGCAAACCTTGTCCGCGCCTCCACCGGAAAGCCCTTCGATAAACTCGGAATTTTTCCCGCACGTTGCACATTCATATTCGTAAATTGGCATCCCCGTCCCTCCCGAAATGTAGTTCAGATCCACCTTATCCAAAGACAACAGCGCCATCGAGGGCCTGGCACGTCCTTAAAGAACAGTTCCGCGAACGATGTACGCCTTGAGCGCCTTGTGAAGGGTATTAGCCGCAAGAAGCGCGCAGTGTTTGTGATCGTCGGGAAGCCCTCCCAGGTATTCGATAACGGCTTCCTGGGTGATCCGCAGCCCCTCGCGGACCGTCCTGCCTTCCGCCATGGTCGCCACGGCGTCGCAGGCGGCAATCGTGAAAAAACAACCGGCCGGCCGGAAACGGATCTCCCGGATCCGACTGCTGAAGATCCGCACGAAAAACTCATCGGTATCTCCGCAGGGTCCGGTGATGACGGCATGACCGTCCGGTTTGTCCATTTCCCCCAGATGGGTCGGTTCTATGACATGATGGAGCACCTTTGCCGAAAAGGGTTTCTCTTCGGTATCTCCTCCGTTGTTTTCCATGTTTTCGTTTTGCTCGTTGCTGACCACTACCCTCTCCTTCATTCCAAATTTCCGTCAATGACCGTATAAGATCAGCCGAGGGCATAGACGACATTTCTCCAAACGGCCCGGATGTCGACGGAAATCGCGCCGCCGGTGTACTCCACAACCGTGGTTTTCATGATCTGCGCCTTTGTCACCGCCGGATCATAACGGATCCTTCCGGCCATTCGGACGCCCCGCTGCGCAGTTTCCCGCTCGATCCGGTCGGCCATCTCAGAGTGGATATCCCATTTGTTGATGCAGAGCA
Organism: Syntrophaceae bacterium CG2_30_58_14; assembly: GCA_001873745.1. Lineage (GTDB taxonomy): Bacteria > Desulfobacterota > Syntrophia > Syntrophales > UBA5619 > UBA5619. Next base: position 7,377 of record MNZQ01000012.1, on the reverse strand, counting down.
TCAGGGGGATTCGGAAATGGCTGGTCAGATCCACAACACGCTGAACATCGTGAAGACCGGAACAGGTCGGTTCCGTCACCGCAACCACGATATCGGCCCCGGTGATGGAGGCGATGACGGGGCACCCGATGCCGGGTGAACCGTCGGCGATCAGCAGATTGAATCCCTCTCTTTCCGCGATGCCTCGCGCCTCGCGGCGCAGCAGGCTGACCAGTTTCCCGCTGTTGGCCTGGGCGATGCCGAGTCTTGCATGGACCATGGGCCCGTAGATCGTCGACGATATGAACCATTGTCCGCTGATGACCGGTTCAAAACGGATCGCCTCTGCCGGGCAGAGGCGCGCACAAAGGCCGCAACCCTCACAGGAAACCGGATCCACCGTAAACCGGTTTTGCCCATCGGGACCGGGAACGGACGACACGGCAGAGAAGCGGCACACCTCCTGGCATTTGCCGCATCCGGTGCACAGATCCTCCTGAATAGAGGCCTTCTTCCCTCCGGAGAAATCCTCCCGGCGATCGATCCGCGGATTGAGCACGAGATGCAGATCCGCCGCATCCACGTCGCAGTCCACCAGGATCTTTCGCTCGGCCAGCGCAGCAAAAGACGCAACCAGACTGGTCTTTCCCGTACCGCCCTTGCCGCTGATCACAACAACCTCTTTCATACGGCACGCCCCCTTTTTCCCTGATCCGCCCTGTCCTGCCCTTCATTCACCAGGGCCGCGATGCGCCGGTAGCATTGATCGAACACCTCCCGGTACCCGGGCAGCTTCGAAAGGTCGATATCCCCCCGGGCATAGCTCTCCGCAATCCGCCGGTCATCGGAAATGGACAACAGGATCTCGATCCCCTCGTGTTCACAGTAAAAACGGACCCCCTCGTCTCCTGCATCGCAACGGTTCAAGGCCACGGCGAAGGGCCTCGCAAGCGCCCGCACCATCTCGACAGCCAGCGTCAGGTCATGGAGGCCGAAGGGCGTCGGCTCCGTCACCAGCAGGACAAGGTCCGTCCCCCGGACCGACTCCACAACAGGGCAGGACGTTCCCGGCGGCGAATCGATGACGCAGACGCCCGTGGTTTCACCTTGCACCCGCACCTGGCGGATGACGGCGGGGGGCATCACCTCGCCCACACTCAACTGTCCTTGAACAAAACGGATGCCGTGGCTGCTGCCCTCTTCAACCGACCCGATAGGATGCACCTCCTCGACAATCGCCTTTTCCGGACATAACAGAAAGCAGGCGCCGCAGCCGTGACAGAGTTCACCGAAAACCAGGACTCGACCTCCCATCACGGTCAGGGCGTGATACTCACAGACGTCGGCGCAGACGCCGCAACCGTTGCACCGCTCCTCAATAACCTTCGGCTGGGGAATGGTCACCGGGTGAGATCTGGTGATCTCCGGCTTGAGAAAAAGGTGGCAGTTCGGCTCCTCGACATCGCAATCGAGCAGGGTGACCGGCCGACCCAAAGATGCGATGGTCAGGGCAAGATTGACGGCAATCGTCGTCTTCCCGGTCCCGCCCTTTCCGCTGGCAATGGCGATCTTCAACACGTACTCCTTTTTACTGAAAAAAGAAGCGCCGGCAAGGGGATGAAAGGGGGTTGCGCATAACCCTTTGCCGACGCTCCAATCGGTTATTCGGGTTTGTTTCTCGACGCCAAAGCTTCCATGCGCGCCTGAATTTCTTTCAGGCCGTTTTCCAGATATTGGGCCTGCCCCTTTAAGACATCCAATTCATTCTGCGGCGCCTCCGAAGGCGTGGGAAAGGGCATCACGCCGGGGATCGGATTCCCGGCAAAATATTGCCATCCCGGCACGCCGGTCGCGAAGAAGCGGTTACGCCGCCCCCGGCCGCCGCGCCCCCCGAAAAAAGCACCGCCCGCACCGTAACCGGGATTCGAAAATCCCGGAACCCCATATCCGGCGCAGAAACCCGCACCCCGTCCCGTCATGGGTCCCCTACCCGCGGGACCTGTTCTATCTCCACCTGGCATAATCTTTACCTCCTTTACGATGTTTTACAAGTCATCAGAAGTCGCTGCAATCCTTCGCTGCCGGCGCCTTCACTTCCTGGTAACGCGCTCGAACCATGAAAACAGCACGTCAAGAACCGTCATGACGTTTTTTTTGCCACGACCTGTCAACTGGCCTTCCGAACCTGATCCGGAATCCATGATCCTCTGCAAAAATCCGGCGCCGCGATCCTTTGACGCACCTGATTCCTTGGCCGCGCCTGCTCCTCTCACCGTGCAGCCTCCCAAACCGCGTCCCGCTCCCATTCCCCTGGGTCCTGTTCCGTCTCCTCGTGGCATTTGCTCACCTCCCTATCTCGTCTCCCACAAACATGAACATTCTCAACCTGCTTATGGATGACCGTTTCAGGGATTCAACTCCCCGTTTAAAACCCATGCCCCTTGGCAGTAGGCGCCTTCACTTCCTGCAGGCGCCCCTCCTTCCACGCGGTCAGTGCATCACGAACCGTCAGGACGTCGCTATCAAACTGGTAAACCTTGATGGGAACCGCATCCAAGGCCCGGAAGGCATTTGGCCCCACATTACCGGTCAGGAGGACATTAACGGATTTATCGGCCATCTGCCGGGCCGCTTGAATACCAGCCCCTTGAGCCGCGTTCACATTCTGACTGTTTTCCAACACTTCGACATTCGTCTCCACCGGATCCGTGATCACAAAAAACCTCGCCCTGCCGAAGACGCGGTCGACCGAGCTGTTGAGATCCCCGCCACTGGCTGTAATCGCTACTTTCATCTTTTACCGTCCTTTTGGTTTGTTGTCTCAAAGAGGGTTTGAATCACCCTTGCCCTTTCCGATCGTCGCCCTTCACCTTGTCGGTCAATCGGCAGACGCTACCGCGACGCCACCGTTTCCTGCCCCGCACGCGGCACGCCCCCGGGCCAAAACCGGGGAGAGTAAAACGGGCATCGGAAAGACCGCCGTCCAGATAAGCCCCGATGACCTCTTCGATGGACCCGCGCAGGCAGGGGATCACCTTCACACCGGATGCACGGATCATCCTTTCCAAGGGCTGGGAAATGGCGCCGCACAACAACACCTCGACCCCAAGCTCTTCGAGTCGATTAACCCTCTCCGGCAAAATTCCGGTTTCAAAGGGCATAAACGATCTGTTTTTAACCTCATCCCCCATCACATCAAAAACCAGCAGACAGTTGGAGAAATCGCAAACCGTTGAAACCGTATCTTCCCAGACTGTCACCGCGACTTTCATGGTGCCCCCTTTTGCCACTCTTCTATCAAAAATAGTGCCAAAAGTCCGTGAACAGGCCGAAAAGAACATATCAATAATCATAATAATATCTTGCCTTCTTTGAAAAGAAGAAATGACCGGCGGCGTGGTCGCAAATGACAACAGCGGCGGAAGATGAAAGGATGCAATTGTGAGACTCCCCCGGATGAATCCGCACGACGCGGAAGGATCGACGCATGACGTTCCATCTTGTAGCATTCATGACCGATCAGGTCCGCCATAATCCACCACCTCGTATATTAAAAGTTAGCATAAAGTGTTTGTTTGAGAGTTTGTTCTTTTTTGGTAAAACCATTTCAGTATGTCGGAAGAGAAGGTCAGCACCTTGGGCTTCGAGCCCGGAAATTAGTTTCTTCCTTCCGCCAGGTAAAAGTCGTGGAATAACGTGGTGCAATGACACCGGATTCGACGAGGGTGATGATTCCTGGCATTGATTGTGAACGGGTTTTTACCAGAAAAGGAGTTGTGATGGAAAATTATTACATGGGCATTGACGTGAGCAAGGGGTACGCGGACTTTGTGATCCTCGATGCCAAGAAAGACGTCGTGGAGCCGAATTTTCAGTTGGATGACACTTTCGGCAGTCATTGCAAGCTCTTTGAAATCCTGAAGCGGTTTTTTGATTGTCATTCCGGTTCCGTACTTTTCGCAGCCGTAGAGAGCACCGGAGGTTATGAGAACAACTGGCTTCATTCTTTGGGCGGCTTTCAGGGGACGCTCGATATCCGCTCTGCCCGCCTGAATCCCTTGGGCGTCCGGGCGAATAGCAAGGCTTCCTTGAGACGCGTCATCACGGACAAGATCAGCGCCCGGGATGTGGCGGAGTATCTGATTGCTCATCCGGAGAAAGTGACCTATCAGCAGGAGGATTCTCTGGCCGGCCTGAGACGGCAATGGGGCTTCGTCAGGCTGCTGGTGAAGCAGAAGACCCAGATCCTCAATCAGTTCGAGTCCCTGCTGTACACTGCCAATCCGGAACTGATCGCCTATTGCCAATCGGGTGTGCCGGCCTGGCTCCTGAAGCTCCTGAAACAATATCCGACGGCAGCCAAACTCGCAAAAGCCAGAGCGACTTCGGTTGCCCGGATACCTTACGTAACCGCTGGCCGCGCCAAGGAGTTGATTGAGCAGGCGAAAAAGAGCGTCGCCTCCGCCACCGATGAAACGACCGGAAGCCTGATCACGGCCATGGCCGAGCAGATTATCCGCATGGAGGAGACCATCCGGATTCAAAGCCAGCAGATGGCCAAACGGTGCGCCATTCCGGAAGTCACTTTGCTGAAAACCATTCCCGGAATCAGCGACGCCTCCGCCATCGGCCTGATGCTCGAAATCCAGTCCGTAAAACGGTTCTCTTCCGTCAAGAAGCTGGCAGCCCACTTCGGACTTCATCCCGCGTTCAAGACCAGCGGCGATGGAACCAGTGGCGTCCGCATGAGCAAACAGGGACGCAAGGAACCCCGGAAGATCCTCTTCATGGTCGCCATGGTCTCCCTGACGGCCAATCCCCATATCCGGAAAATCTATGAAGAACATACGGAAAAGGGAATGGAAAAGATGGCGGCCATCGGGCTGTGCATGCACAAAATCCTGCGGATCGTCTATGGCATGCTCAAAAACAACCAAGCCTATGATTCCCAGGTGGACCAGAAAAACAGGGAAAACAGGATGGCCCGCAAAGCAACTCACACCGTGAAAAATGTAAACCGCCGCTACGAGATATTTGATCAGCAGGCGCCGATCTCCAGGAGGCAAAGCAACAAAAGGAAGGAATGGAAACAGTCCCAAGGTGATAACATCACCCAGCACGGGATCGGCGTTCCCATCCCTTCCGCTGCTTAAACTAACAAAAGCAGGAGGAATTGTCCAGGTTTTACCAAATTTTCAAAGAGCAGCTCTCGAACCAAATTGACGTAAAAAAATGTCAATTTTTATTGTTGACTTTGAAAGGAATAACTAATTTACTTGATCGTGGGAACGCCGAGGTCGCGACAGATCTTCCTGGCCAGGTCGTTGCCGATCTCGGTATGTCTCGGGACTGAGGATCGCTTGTTCAGGGCTCGATTCTGCCACCACGAATGACGCCCCCCCTCCCGAAGGAGTTCGCATCCTTGCGATCGCAGATACGCGATCAGCTCGTGCCTTTTCATACGGCGATTCGCTCCTCCGCATACCGATCTCCGGCCGCGAAACGCGCCTCTTCCCTATTGAGGTCTAAAGCTTCCCGGAGAGTCACCCTTAGGCTTTCAACGAGATCTTCCCGTGTCTTTTCCTGGCAGTTGACCCCTGGCACCTCCTCGATCCATCCGATCCACCACTCTCCATCCTGCTTGATTATCGCGGTATATTCGTTGTTCATGTCGTTCTCCTCATTGATTTAGGTTGATGGCCTTATCCAGTATGGGCTCCTGCCAGGTTCTCCGGTAACAATCCCAGAAGGCCGATGAGGCAAAGTGGTTCAAATGCGTTTCGTCTTTCCCGCCTTGTGTTCCTCAACGGCGCTTTGCACCAACCTGTCCAGCTTGCCGGTCTCGCTATCCATTTCTATCTGACGATCCCATTCGGCTGCATCAAATTCGATAAACCAGGAGCGAAAAGCGGCCCGTTCACCGGGGCTGAGCTGTTTGACAGTCTGCTCAAGCATTTCGACTTGTGACATGGTCATTCTCCTTTATGGTAACTTCTTTTTCTCCCAAGATGGCTTTAATCTTAGCATTTACATCCAATTAAAGCAACCGGCTGAAGAACCCGGCAATCCGGTCGTACCGGCGGGCGCCCTGCAACCGGGTGGCCAGAAAATCCTTCAAGGGACTGCGGCGTGAGGAGTAACGCTGGATCATCCGTTGTCACCGTTCCAGAAGTCAGGGTAGGAATCGGACAGGTGTTTTGCCCTTACAATTCGCCGGCCAGCGCCAAGACGCGCCGCCGGATGTCCTCTGAAACCCACATACCGCTCTTCTCCATGCGATGAATTACCGGCTTGACGCTTTCGATCAAACCGGATGACTTGGCTTCCAGCAGGATCCGCAAAGTACCCCAAACCGTGAGTCCCGCTGCGATGGCCGTTCTTCTTGCCAGGGCGTCATCCAGGAGAAGAATATGATCGGGGTGTTCGAGAGCCAAAGACATGGCGGTAATCTCTCCGGCGCCGAGATCCGCCGCAAACCACTCGGAAGGCGTCGCCTGGGGATCCGTGATTTTCATCCAAGAATGGTCTTCGGGATTGGGGATATCGAATCCTCGGCTTCTTCCCTCCGCCAGTTCAAAAGCCACCGCGCCGGGAACGCAAACCAAGGTAAACAAGCGGGGAAGCCACGCCAAACCGCCGCATCGGTGCAGATAGAGCAGGGGTGACGTATTGCTGATGGCCTTATCCGGCATGGGCTTCTTCCAGATCCTCCAGTTCGGAGGCGAGAGGAAACACGCGGTAACGGTTTAAACTGAGGAGGAATTCTACGCGGGTCATGTTGGCCAGTTCCGCGGCCCTCCCCGAAGACAAACGCCCAAGCTCGTAAAGCTTTACGGCGGCCAGAATCGGCAATTCACGGCTGAATCCGACTTCATCCGTCTTCTCTGCCAGCAGAACCTTTTCCGGTACATCGATTACAACCTGTCGTGTCGCCATGGGCAATCCTTTTCATAATCATTATATTTTCTGCCATTATCCGTTAATCGCGCTCTGTTGTCAATGACCGCTTCGGTGCAGGGAATAACGCAAATCGCTCGCGAAACAGGTCTCGGACGCGAGAGCCTTTACAAGGCGTTATCACCCGAAGGCAATCCGGAGTTCGCTACGGTACTTAAAGTCGTGCGGGCGCTTGGATTACGGCTTCACGCAACCGTGGGCCAGTCATAGGCTTTATGCGTTATCCTCCATAGGCCATTTCCCGTAAGAATCGCCTTTTTCTCAATATTAAACGGCAGCCGCCAAGGGAATATTTTCAAGGGTGACATCTGGCAAGTGGCCTTACCCTAAAACCTCAGTGGCGTCGAGGATTTCGATTTCTACAAGCTTTTCATCCAGCCCTATGTTCAGTGCAATCTCCTCATTCAGTCTCACGGTGCGGCATTCATGCTTGCCTTCAAT
>MNZQ01000110.1:2586-10133 GCA_001873745.1 Syntrophaceae bacterium CG2_30_58_14 | reverse complement strand
TCCGTTTATCGATGTAGTAGGGGTCCCGGTACTTTTCCTGGTCAAAGAGCAGGTCCAGCAGGGTAAAGCTCCTCGCGTCGCAGGGGCGGACGCCGAACAGCAGGGTCTGCCCCCCGTCCGTCTCCTCCCCGGCAAAGACCATCCCCTTCCCGGTCCGGGTGTACTTCAACATCGTCTCGGTCCGCGGAAAGAGGAAATTCTTCGGTGCGTTTTTCGTATTCGCAAAGTCAACGAGGGGTTTCTCCCCCGCCTCCAGGACCCGGAAGAGGACCTGATCCTCCGCCTTCATCGGCGCGCAGACCCGCATCTTTCCCGCCAGTTCCCCGACGATGCCGGCCAGCGTCTCCTTCTTGATGAGCCTTTTTTCCATAATATCCCTTTTCGGTCGTAAATGAGATCGTTTACATCCCGAGACCTTTGAAAGATACCCCCCACTTTGTCATACCCGCGAAAGCGGGAATCCAGAAGATCTTGAAATTACTGGATTCCTGCTTCCGCAGGAATGACGATTTGTCGAGTTCCAGGCGAAATTCAAAGGTCTCATCCCAGCGATTGCCGCTACAGAAGCCCCAGCCCCTGGAGCAGCGGCCGCGGATCGGTGCGGTGCAGTCGGAACCACCCCTCCGGTCCCTCCTGCCCCATCGCCAGGGCCGCCAGTTCCGTAAAGTAGAAAACGGGGAGTCCGGCGCCCCCCGATGCCCGCATGTCCAGATTGGCCGTACAGACCGGGCAGGCCGTCACCAGGCAGTTCGCCCCCGCCTCGCGCGCCATCGCCATCAGTTTGTCCACCATCTTCGTGACGATCGCCGTCTTGCTGATGGTCAAGCTCCCCCCGCAGCAGTCGGTCTTGAAGGACCAGGGACGGGCCTCCGCCCCAAGCGCCGTCAGGATCCGGTCGAGGAGGACCGGATTTTCGGCATCGTCGAAACGGCAAACCTCCGGCGGCCGCAGCAGCAGACAGCCGTAATAGGAGACCGGCTTGAGTCCCGCGAGTTTCTTGACGACCTTCGCGGACAGGGCCTCCAGGCCGATATCGTTTGCGATGATATCGATCGGATTCCGGACGACCGCGCTCCCCTGATAACGGCCGCCGACGATCTCCTCGACCTCCGCCTTCAGCGCCGGATCATGACCAAGATGGTGTTCCGCCGTCTTGAAGCGGTTGAAGCAGGCGGCGCAGGGAACCATCACGTCCTGCGCCTTCTTCTCCGCGGCGATGAGATCCCTCGCCGGCAGGGCAATGGAGAGCAAGAAATTGGTGCTGTGGGCGGAGCTGGCGCCGCAGCAGGACCAGTCTTCGACCTCCTCGAGTTCGATCCCCAGCGCACGGCTGACCGAGCGGACCGACTGGTCATACTCCTTGGCCGTGCCATGCAGGGAGCATCCCGGATAGTAAGAAACTTTCAACGCTTTCCTCCTTAGAGAACGTTTCCAGCGTCACGCCTGCCGCGTCTTTTCGAAGATGCGCCGCACGCTCCCCATATCCTTCGTCCGCGGGGAGACCAGCGAGAGCTTTCCCTTCATGAACATGTCGATCCCCATGGCCATATCGGAGAAGAGATCCCCCGATTTGAGCTTGTAATGGACCATCATCGAAGGCTCGTTGATCCGGCCGCCCATGCGGATGTTGGCGAGGAACGCCTCGTGGAATTTGAGGATGTTCTTCTCCTTCGCCCCCACGCCCGTCCCGATGGCGATCTCTCTCAAGACATCCATCATCCGGGCGATATCCACCTCGTTCGGGCAGCGGGTGATGCAGGTTTCGCAGGAAACGCACAGCCAGATCGTGGAACTCGCGAGGACCTCCTCCCGCCTTCCCAGTTGGATCATCTTGATGACCCGGTTGGGGTTGTGCTCCATCGCAGAGGTCATCGGACAACCGGCCGAGCACTTCCGGCAGTGGTAACAGCGCTGGATGGGAACCCCGTTGATCTTCTCGTTCACTTCCGCAAGAAAGCTCTTCATGGCGACTCCGTTTTTGACGCTTTCACGCCTCACTTTTTTTACCCGGTTCGAAGATAAAATCCTCCCGGTCGGTTTCCCGGTAGGCGCTAAGCGGGGCCGGCTCCTCCAACGAAACCCCGGCGCGGTGACCGAACATCGTGAAGGCATCCTTGTCCAGTTTTTTCAGAAACTTCCGCAGATCCACCCCCATCGGGCAGACCGCCGTACAGGAACCGCAGTCGACGCACCGCCCCACCATGTGGTAGATGCGCATGAGCTGGAAGAGCTGGGTGTCGGAAGGATCGGCCCCGATATCGACCCAGCGGGGCTGGGACTGCTCGGCGAAGCAGATCCGGCAATAGCAGGAGGGGCAGACGTTCCGGCAGGCGTAGCAGCGGATGCACTTGGCCATCTCCTTCTCGAAATAGGTCCACCGCTCCTCCGGAGGGAGGTTCTCAAAGGCGGTCACCGGATCGTATTCCCTTTCGGCCTCCGCGACCGGCGGAACTTCCCCTGTCTGGATGTCCGCAATGACAGGCCGGTTGAAACGACAGACCAGGCAGTTGTCCGCCAAAAGTCCCGTGAGGGCCGCCTGACGTTCCCCGCTCATGGTCTTCACAACGATCTTCCCCTCGTCCAGAGCCCCTTCCCGGACCTCCTCGCCGCCGGCGAGGGCGGCAAGCTTCTTCCCATCCAGATATCCGCCGCAGGGAACGCCGAGGATGACGATCTCGTCCTTCCCGTACTGCTTTTCCTGCAAATGGATCACGAGCGAGCGGCTTGTGCAGCCCCGGGCAACGACGCCGACCACCCTTTTCCGCCGGGCTTCCGGTTTGACCCGTTTCTGGGCTTCATGGTGCTGGTCCAGGAGGTCGTGGACAAATTTGGCCAGATTCAGCACGCAGAAAGGATTCCAGACCAACCGGTCCGCCTCCTCCGGCGTCGTGATGAAGCAGGGGGTCGCCGTAAGCGGCAGGGTTCCCTTCTCGTACCCCACGACCACATCCACCTTCTTTTCGGCCAGGAGGCCTTTCGCCTCTTCCCGCAGCTTTTTCTCTACATTTTCCACTGTCGCTGATCCCTCATTCTGATGGACGTTCCATTACATTCTCTTGACGAGTTTACGGGCCGGGCCGAGCGCCCGCACGGCGTCGGTGACCCCCCGGATCACCTGGGCGAACCGGTCTCCCTCGGAGGCGGAGACCCAGGTAAACAGCGTTCGGTCCCCTTCCAGTCCGATGTAACCCAGGAAACTCTTCAGTGCGGCGAACTTCCGGCGGGCCGTCAGATTTCCGGTGATGTAGTGACATTCGCCGGGGTGACACCCGGAGACCAGCACCCCGTCCGCCCCCTCGTGCAGCGCCCTCATGATGTAAAAGGGATTGATCCGCCCCGTACAGGGGACCCGGATGATCCTTACGTTCGGCGGATACTGGATCCGGCTGATGCCGGCGAGATCCGCCCCGGCATAGGTGCACCAGTTGCAGACGATGGCGACGATCTTCGGTTCCCATTCCTTTGCCGACTCTTTGTCCGTCATATCACCTCTTCTCCCCTGAATTTCTTCACCCTCACCCCACCCTCCCCCGTCGAGGGGGAGGGATATAGGAAACACCCTGCTAAAACAGCGCCCCGATCTGCGCCAGGACCTCCTCGTTGTTGAAGCCGTTGAGATCCGCCGCGTTCATCCGGCAGGAGGCCGTGCAGACCCCGCACCCCTTGCACAGAACGGTATTGACCACGGCCGCCCCTTCCTTCTCATCCACTTGAATGGCGCTGAAGGGACAGTTTATCTCGCAGAGACCGCAGGCCATGCACCGTTCCTTGTTGACGTAGGCCGTCTTCCCTTCCGCCTCGATGAAGTCCTTCGCCAGGATCGTGCAGGCGCGGGAAACCGCTGCATTGGCCTGGGTGATCGACTCTTCGCTGAACTTCGGGGCGTGGGACATCCCGCACATGAAGACGCCGTCCGTGGCAAAATCCACCGGTCGCAGCTTCACGTGCGCCTCGAGGAAGAAGCCGTCCTGGTTGGTCGGCACCTTCAGCATCTTGCCGATTTCCGCGTTGCCCGGGTTGGGAACGGTCCCCACGCTGAGGGCCAGCAGATCCGCCCGGAGCTCGACGGTCTCGTTGAGGATGGGATCGAATACGGTCACGGCGATCTTGTCTCCCTCGGCCTTCACCTCGGGTTTTCGCTCTTCGTCGTAACGGACGAACCGGACGTCGGCCTCCCTCGCCTTTTTGTAATAATCCTCCTTGAGGCCGAAGGTCCGGATGTCGCGGTAGATGACGGTGATCTCCCGGTCCGGATCGGCTTCCTTCAGTTTCAGCGCGTTCTTGATCGCCTCAGAACAACAGTAGCGGCTGCAGTAGGGACGTTCATCGTTCCGTGAACCGACGCACTGGATCATCACAACGCTCTTCGCCCCCAGGGCCTTGGCGTCCTTCCCGGCGATGAGTTCCTCTAACTCCCGCTGCGTCACGACCCGGTCGGACGCGCCTGAGAGGTACTCATCCGTTTCGAGTTCGTAGGCCCCCGTGGCGACGATCACAACGCCGTGTTCAAAGAGCTCCTCGCCCGCCTTCGTTCCCACCGTCGTCTTGTAATTGCCGATGAACCCTTCCAGCTTGCGGATCTCCGCGCCGGTGAAGACGCGGATGAGAGGGTTCTTGCCGACCCGATCGAGCAGACCGGTTAGATGGTTGCGCGTATCGAGGCCTTCGAGGGTGTAGTGGAGTTTCCGGTAGTTTCCCCCGAGCTCCGCTTCCTTCTCGACGATGAAGGAGGCGAAACCCTGGTCTGCCAGGGAGAGGGCCGCCGTGATGCCGGCGAGTCCGCCGCCGATGATGAGGACCGCATGGTTGACGCCGAGCTGGCCCGGTTTCAGGGGCTTGAGGAATTCCGCCTTGGCAATCGCCATGCGGACGAGATCCTTCGCCTTTTCCGTCGCTGCGGCGGGTTCGTGCATGTGGACCCACGAATCCTGGTCCCGGATGTTGGCCATCTCGAAGAGGTAGGGGTTCAGGCCGGCCTTTTCGCAGTTCTCCTGGAAGAGCCCCTCGTGGGTGCGCGGCGAGCAGGAGGCGACGACGACCCGGGAGAGCTTGTGCTCCCGGATCACCTCGCCCATCTTGACGGCGGTATCCTGGGAGCAGGTGAAGAGGTTGTCCGTGGCGAAGACCACATTGGGCAGGGTCCTGGCATATTCAACAACGCCGGGGACGTCGACGACGCCTCCGATGTTGATGCCGCAGTGGCAGACGAAGACCCCTGTCCTCGGACCGATCCCCCTGAGATCGCTCTCCATCGGAAGCTCCTCCACCGTGGTCAGCGTGCCCCGGCGGGAGGCAAGGAGCCCCTCCGCGCAGGCGGCGGCGCCGCTCGCCTCCATGACCGTCTCGGGAATGTCCTTGGGACCGCCGAAGGCGCCGCAGACGAAGACCCCTTCCCTGCTGGTCTGGACCGGGTTTTCCCGCTCCGTTTTGCAGAAGCCGTGTTCCTCGAGCTCGATGCCCAGGTTCTTCGCAAGCACGGCCGCTTCCTTCGGCGGCGTCAGGCCGACGGAGAGGACGACCATGTCGAACTCCTCCTCGGCGAGGCGCCCGTCCTCTAACACATACGTGACGAGCAGGTTCTTCGTCTGCTGGAGTTCCTTGATGGTCGAGGGCATGGAGCGGATGTAGCGGACGCCGTACTCCCCCTTGGCCCGGTTGACGAAGCGGTCGAAATCCTTGCCGTGGGCCCGGATGTCCATGAAGAAGATGGTCGGCTCCAGCCCCTTGGCGTGCTCCTTGGCGATGATCGCCTCCTTCGTGGCGTACATGCAGCATACCGACGAACACCAACTGTTGCCGCAGGAGGTGTCGCGGGAGCCCACGCACTGGATGAAGGCGATCTTCTTCGGCTCCTTCCCGTCGGAGATCCGCTGAACATGGCCAAAGAAGGGGCCGGAGGCGGAGAGGATCCGCTCGAACTGAATGCCGGTGACGACGTTTGGATAGAAGCCGAAGCCGTACTCGCCCCGGAGACGCGGATCGAAGACCTCGAAGCCCGGCGCGGCGATGATGGCGCCGACCTCGATCGTCTCCTCGGAGGAGGTCATCTCATGGTCGATCGCCTTCGCGATGCAGGCATCGACGCACTGGTAGCACTCGGAGCAGATCCCGCAGGAAAGACAGCGGTTCGCCTCCCGGACGGCCTCCTCCTCGCCGAACCCGATCCCCACCTCCCGAAAGTCGTTCTTCCTCGCTTCCGCCTCTAACAGCGGATATTTCACCCGGGGAAGCTTGGCCACCTTCGAGACATCGGCCTTGTCGGCGAGATCCTTCTTCCAGTCCTTTTCCCGGCCCGTCCGGATCTCCTGACCGCTCAGATAGCGGCCGATCGAAACGGCCGCCTCCTTCCCGGCATAGACGGCCTTGACGACCGTGGCCGGTCCGGTCACATTATCTCCGCCGGCAAATACCCCGGGAACGCTGGTCGCGAAAGTGACCGGGTCCACATCGAAGGTGTTCCATTTGTTGATCGCTATGCCGCTCTCCTTCGGGATAAACGACAGATCCGTCGCCTGGCCGATGGCCGGCACGATGCTGTCGCAGGCGATCGTGAATTCGGAGCCCTTTAGCGGCACGGGGCGGCGGCGGCCGCTGGCATCGGGCTCGCCCAACTCCATTCGGATGCACTCGATCCCCGTAACCTTCCCGTTCTCGCCCTGGATACGGACCGGCGCCGCGAGAAATTCCATCCGGATCCCCTCTTCGAGGGCCTCCTCGATCTCCTCGGGTGCGGCGGGCATTTCGGCCCGGGAACGGCGGTAAAGAATGAAAACCTCCTGCGAACCGGTCCGAACGGCCGTCCGGACGGCATCCATCGCGACGTTGCCGCCGCCGATGACAGCGACCCGTTTGCCGAGGGAGACTTTTTCGCCCAGATTCACCCTTCTGAGGTAATCGACGCCGTGAACGACCCCCTCAAGCTCCTCGCCCGGGACGTGTAACTTGCTGGAGAGAACGGTCCCACAGCCGATGAAGAGGGCGTCGTAATCCTGCCGGAGTTTTTCGAACAGGATCTCCTGACCGATCTTCGTGTTCAGGTGAATCTCGACGCCGAGCTCTTCGATAACTTTGATCTCCGCCTTCAGCACGTCCTTCGGGAGGCGGTATTCGGGGATGCCCACGGCGAGCCAGCCGCCGGCCACGGGCAGGGCCTCAAACACGTCGATGTCATACCCCTCGATCGCCAGGTAGTACGCCGCGGTCAACCCGGCGGGACCGGCGCCGATCACGGACACCCTCTTCCCTTTTTTCTCTTTCACCTCGGGGATGAAACGGGTTTCGTCGTTGAGATCCAGGTCGGCCACGAAGCGCTTCAGGTGCATGATGTCGATCGGTTCATCCACCTCGGCGCGCTTGCAGGCCTCCTCGCACGGGTGGTTGCAGACCCGCCCGCAGACAATCGGGAAAGGGTTGTCTCTTTTGATCAGTTTCAGGGCTTCCTTGAACTTTCCCGCCGCAATCAGGGCGACGTACCCCTGGACGCTGATGTGCGTGGGACAGGCCGCCTTGCAGGGGGAGGTCCCCAATTTGTCGATCGCGAAACCGGA
>MNZQ01000110.1:0-2577 GCA_001873745.1 Syntrophaceae bacterium CG2_30_58_14 | reverse complement strand
TGGCCTTGCGTGTATTGAGATTTTCGTTGAAATCGGAGGGAACGGAGACGGGGCAGACATTCGCGCAGTCCCCGCAGCCGGTGCACTTGTCTAAGTTTACATACCGGGGGGCCTTGGTCATCCGGACGCGGAAACGGCCCGCCTCGCCCTCGACGGCCTCCACGGTCCGCCCGGTCATGATCTCGACATTGGGATGCCGTCCGACCTCGACCAGCTTCGGGGAAAGGATGCAGGCGGAACAGTCGTTCGTGGGAAAGGTCTTGTCTAACTGGGCCATGACGCCGCCGATGCTGATCTCCCTCTCCACGAGAAATACCTTCATCCCGGAATTGGCAAGGTCAAGCGACGCCTGGATGCCTGCAATCCCCGACCCCACCACCATGACCGCACCGACTTTATCGCTCTCTTTCAGCACCCGTTCACCCCTTTACCCGGATTCTTTGGATCGATGTTTGAAAAGAAGTTAACTCGCTGCCGAGGCTTTGCTCTCCCGGTCGGTGCCGTTACCATGAATCGATTTTCCCGTCAAGGCAAATTATGACCGGCGGTCAGCATCCCCGAGGCCGGAAATTCTTGACAACCGAGGTAATTGCAAAACGTTTTGTCATGCCCGAATGCTCTTATCGGGCATCCATGATTTCAAGCAATTACAAACTGGATTCCCACCCAGAAACGTCGCGGGAATGACAGAATTGGGAGTTTTGCAATTAGCTCAACAGTCAAACTATCACAATAGGTAATTGCAAAACCATTTGTCATTCCCGAATGCCTCTATCGGGAATAAGGTTTTTTCAAGCTGTTAGAACCAGATTCCCGCTCAGAATCGTTGCGGGAATGACAGAATGGGGAGTTTTGCAATTGGCTCACAAGAGAATTATTCCGGAATAACTGTCGCCTGCTGGGACGAATGGTGATAGAATTTTTAATTCCGGTCGAGTACTGTTCGAACTTCATTTTGCAATCACGTAAAAGGCATACCCCTCTTCGACAGCGGTAGTTATACGAATAGCAGATTGGTGAATGAAATTCAATTTTTATTATAATATAGCGTGCCCATCCTTTATCGTGATCTCTGCGAAATCAGTTTCATTTATTTCTGTTTGAAGTCAAGCATTATTTTCAAGGACGACGATTTGTGTAGTACAGGAAGATATACGCATCGACCGGCAGTTACGCTTCATTTCTTTCAATCCAGTAATCTGGCCTTCTGTGCTGGTGCGCCACAGCTATTATGAAGACATGATTGCTTTCAAGGGAATAGAGAAGCTTGTATGGAAACTTATGGAGTATGCATTTCCTGACTTCACCACGTGCAAATGACCATGCTTCCGGATATTCTGAAATCCTCTTAGCGGTCTTTCGGACTTCATCCCGGAACCGTTTACCAAGCCCTTGATATTCGACCTCATAATACTGGGCTGCATCATCGAACTCTTGCCTGGCGTATTTTGAAAAAATGACCTTCATTATTCTTCCTTGAAGATTTCTTCCATTGGAATTCCTTCCAGTTTACCTGCTCGATACGCCCTGAGCCTCTTTTCCGCTTCTTCCGCCCATATCGCATCTATCGAACTGTCCGGCTCATCGAGGCTTTTTATGAGCCCTTCGACCACCATGAACCGTTCATCTGGTTTTAGTTTTAATGCTTGTTCAAGAATTTCTTTGCTGCTCATGATATTCACCTCTCATTTTATCGATGACCATTTCCATGACCGAATCGATCATAGACGGATCAACGGAAACATATCTTTCTAAAACCTTTATTTTTTCCAGGACTGTCATTTTCCACCCTCCTATACTTGCTCTCTCACCCACCAAGATACATGGATTCTATCATAAAACATACCCAATTTTCGGATCGGGTTGAAGCTCGGCCAGCGGAACGGCGTGGAGTTGATTTGGGGCGTACGTCGCCATGAAAAGTTCCTCCTTCCTGATGAGAGAATAAAGGTCGGTTTCCGGTATCCACTTCAGCCCCCAGGGGGCGCGGCGACAGAGGGCAAGAGCGAATGCGTATCGGGACAGCGGTTAAATGCTAACGATTTTAGGATGATTCTTGCGGGAAACGATACAAAATATTTGAGGGGATATCAAGAGAAAAAATGTCGTCGCTGTCGGGATCAAGGGTTTATATGAAAATCCCCCCATCCCCCCTTTGTCAAAGGGGGGTAAGGGGGGATTTTCATGCTTCGTTGTGCCCATGCCGGGTATGGGGGTTATTCATTGTCCATCAGAGGCGGACGAACCTTTGTGGTTCACCCGGTTCATACATACTTTCCAAATGGGGATATTGTCAAGGATTCGGAGAACTCGCAGAAAGGGGGTAGTCGGTTAGCGTCACCTGTCTGATTATCCCCATTCATATCCATGTGTCACGTCACGTTCGGTAATCGGGCCAGTTGCAACAGCCCGTTCAAGTAGTCTTCTGAACACAAGGCCACGGCTCCCTGATGCACGTCTGTTGAATCTGAAAGTGAACTCCTCCAGATAAGATTGGAGGTGTTCAGGAACCACAGATCCTTGGTGTGTGCCAAGAATCCAGCGTTTTAATAGACTTGATACGCGATGGACGCCTGG
>MNZQ01000058.1 GCA_001873745.1 Syntrophaceae bacterium CG2_30_58_14 | reverse complement strand
GTGGAGCGGGGGCCGATCGGGGAAGGGGCCAGATTCGTGGCGATCTATGACCAGACCTACGGCAGCCTGCGCCTGTCGGCGCGCATCCTGGAAGAGCGGACGCTGCACGGGATTCTGGAGAAGATGGCCGTTATCATGAAACTCCGGTGGGAAGAAGGCGGCATGGAGAAGGATTCCGAAACAGCGGCGGCCTTGGGGGAGATCCTGGCATGCATGGGCGAGACACCCGAGTTTATCAGCACCGGCGTAACGCCCGCTCCCGCGGAGACGACCGGTCGCCTCGTAAGAGTCATCCTTCCGGGATCAAAGGGGCTGAACCTCCGAAGCAACAATGAGGAATTCATTGTGGAGAGCGTCTTCTACAGCCCGCATTATAATGGGTTGGCGTACCGGGGGTGCGGGTGCGAAGGAGCAATCGCCGTGAATCAGGACGTCAAAACGATCCTCGCCATCGACTCCCTGATCGAAATCCCCGGGGAGAGCCGCATGGGGTGGTACAACCCGGAATCGGGTGAAACGGCAGAAATTTCATGATTCGCGATAGCGAAAGAACGGTGATCATTTCTTGAAAACTTGTCACGATATGTTATCATTCCCGTCGTCATGAGAGTTCCGGACATGAGCCTAAACTTAGGACAACAGCGATGATTTTCCCCGATACGGGTTCTCAACTGAATTTTCCCCAGCACGAAGCCGTCATCCGGATCGGCTGCTTCCTGGTCCTCTTCACCGTCATCGCCATCGCGGAACTCCTCGCCCCCCGGCGTCCGCTGACCGTGAAGAAGTCCCTGCGCTGGTTCGGAAATTTGTCGGTTCACCTCGTGAACGGCATCCTCCCGCGCCTTCTTTTCCCCATCCTCCCCGTCGGCATGGCCGTCCTGTGGGCGCAGAAAGGATGGGGTCTTCTGAACATCGCCCCGCTCCCGGAAGCGGTGGCCATCATTCTTGGCATTCTGGCGCTCGATCTGGTCATCTACGCCCAGCACGTCCTGTTTCACCGGGTCCGTTTTTTCTGGCGGCTCCACCGGATGCACCACACGGATCTGGACCTCGATCTCACCTCGGCGCTCCGGTTTCACCCCTTGGAAATCGTGGTCTCGTTGCTGATCAAAATTGCCGTGGTGGCCCTCCTCGGACCTCCCGCCGTTGCCGTCTTCATCTTCGAGATCCTTCTCAACGGCATGGCCATGTTCAACCACGGCAATTTCCGAATCCCCGAACGGCCGGACAGCCTCCTCCGGCGGATCGTGGTGACCCCCGACATGCACCGCGTTCACCACTCCATTCTTCCGCGGGAGTTAAACCGCAACTTCGGCTTCAACCTCTCCTGGTGGGACCGGCTCTTCGGAACGTATCAGGCAGAGCCGGCGGCGGGCCATGAGGGGATGACCATCGGCCTCACGGGCTTCCTGGATGTCCGGTACGCCCGCTTCTGGAAGATGATCCTGAACCCGTTTGAAAAGGGGTGACGGGCATGGCGCTGAATTCCCCGCCGAAACCAAACCGCTGCCTGGCGGTCTTTGTCCGCCATCCCGAGCCGGGCAAGGTCAAGACCCGGCTGGCCAAGGCGTACGGCGACCCTTTCGCGGCGGAACTTTACGGATATTTCGTGGACGATCTGTTAGAGGCGCTGGCGCCGGGAAGCTACCATCTGGAAATCTTTTTCACACCGGCAGAAAGGGAGATGGAGATCCGGCGGCGGTTCGGCGTTCGATTCCGCTACATCCCCCAGGAAGGCGAAGGGATTGGAGACCGGATGGGAAAGGCCTTCCGCTCCTGCTTTGCGAAGGGGTTCGCTACGACCCTGCTGATCGGGAGCGACTTCCCGGATTTGACCGCGGAGGTCATCGAACAGGCCTTCCAAAACCTGGAGAATGGGCATGACGCCGTCGTCGGACCCGCATGCGACGGCGGTTACTATCTGGTCGGCTTTCGCTCCGCTACATTCGATCCCGCTGTTTTCAACGGAATGCCCTGGGGAGAAAACACCGTCTTTGAAAAAACCTTGAACCGCCTCTACGCCCGGGGATATCGGGTCCACCTGGCGCCGGCATGGCACGATATCGATACGGAAAACGACCTGGCAAACCTCCAGGCCAGACATGGAAACACCACCTTCAGCCGTTCGCGGACCATGGCCTTTCTGCGAAACCACCCTACCCCTCAGGCGGCATGCAGGCCCTCCCCTTGAAATGGAACAGAAAATGCTTGGGCACTTGACCCCTACCATCGTATTTGAGCAATCGCCCCATGATATTACGACCAACATTCAGAGTGGATGTTATATTTTAAGCTACCGAATATCTGTTCAGATGTCAAATGGAATATAGTCAATCAGACGCCGTTGACTCAATCGTCGCCCCCTTCCCTTGACGCCGGGGGATGGGGTGCATATCTTTCAGTAAAGGGTTTTCAACCGGGCGAATGGCCAGGACGAAGGGACCGGAAGGCAAAGTCGGGAGTTTATGCGAACAGGAGTCAGGCATGGATTACATCAAGATCAGATTTGTCGAAAATCCGGAAGGCGTCGAGTCCGAATTCCATCGGACCGTCGAGGAGATGTTGCGCGCGGCCCAGCCGCGGTTCACGCTCTCCCGGCAGCGGTGGCGGCCCCAGATTGACATCTATGAAACCCGCGAGGAGATCGTCATCCTGGCCGAGATCGCCGGCGTCCCGCGGGAGGAGATCAACCTGGAGATCGGTCCCCGCACGGTGAAGATCTCCGGCGCGCGGGAAGGCGGACCGCGGGAGGAGGATGCCCGCTACCGTCTCGCCGAGATCCCCTGCGGCCATTTCGAGCGGAACCTCACACTCCCCGTTCCGATCGATATGGAAACGGTCCGGGCGGTCTGCCGGGACGGCATCCTGGAGATCCGGCTCGCCAAGCGCCCCTTGGACCGCGTCCACAAGATCAGCATTCAAGGCAGTTGATTCTGCTTACGATATATTGGAGGTTCCCATGTCCGAACAGAAAGCGTCTGAAGAACTTAAAATTGCAAGCATTCCGGAGATCCTTCCGGTGCTGCCGCTCGCGGGCGCCTTCGTCTTTCCGAAGATGCTCTTCCCGCTGGAAGTTTCCGGCGATTCCGCGATCGGCCTGATCGACGAGGCAATGGCGGGCGACCGCATGATCGGCCTCGCCATGTTGAAGCAGGCCGGCGATCCGACGGCAGGCCCGCACAAGATGGAGGATTTCTACGGCGTCGGCACAAGCGTCATGATCCTCCGGATGGCCAAGACCGCCGACAACAAGACCCAGCTCCTCCTCCAGGGGATCGGTCGGATCCGCATCGTTGAACTGTTGGCGGGGAAGCCCTACCTCCGCGCCCGCGTGGAAAATCTGGAGGACCGGGAGACCAAGGACATCGAGGTTGAGGCGCTGATGGTGAACCTCGTCGGCCTCTTCGAGCGGATTGTGAAGCTCTCGCCCTTCCTCCCCCAGGAGTTCGGGGCGATGGCCAAATCGATCGCGGAGCCCGGCGTCCTGGCCGACATCGTCGCATCCGTGATCAACTCGCCGATCGAGGAGAAACAGAAGCTCCTCGAAATCCTCGACGTGAAGGAGCGCCTCCGCGAAGTGACACGGCTCGTCAACCACCAGGTGGAGATCCTCGAACTGGGCAACAAGATCCAGACCCAGGTGAAGGACGATATGGACAAGAGCCAGCGGGAGTACTACCTCCGCCAACAGCTCAGCGCCATCCGGAAGGAGCTCGGAGAGACGGACGACGAAAAGGTCGAGATCGAGGAGTGCCGCGCGAAGATCGAAAAGAAGAATCTCCCGGAGGAGGCGAAAAAGGAGGCGGAACGCGAGCTCGCCCGGCTCTCCAAGATGCACCCCTCTTCGGCGGAATACACCGTCGCGGCGACCTACCTCGACTGGATGACGGCGTTGCCCTGGAACGAGCGCACCGAGGATAACCTCGATATCAAAAAGGCGCGGCGCGTGCTGGATGAGGACCACTACGGCCTGGAGAAGGCGAAGAAACGGATTCTCGAATACCTCGCCGTCCGCAAGCTGAAACCGGAGTCGAAGGGGCCGATCCTCTGTTTCGCCGGCCCTCCGGGGACGGGCAAGACGTCGCTCGGCCACTCCATTGGCCGCGCCCTGGGACGGAAGTTCATCCGCATTTCGCTGGGCGGCATCCACGACGAGGCGGAGATCCGCGGTCATCGCAGAACCTACGTCGGGGCGCTCCCCGGCCGGATCATCCAGGGGATCCGGCGGGCGGAGTCCATGAACCCCGTCTTCATGCTGGACGAGATCGACAAGGTCGGGAATGATTTCCGCGGCGATCCCTCGTCGGCGCTCCTCGAGGTCCTCGACCCGGAGCAGAACTTCTCCTTCGCGGACAACTACTTAGATGTTCCGTTCGACCTGTCGCACGTGATGTTCATCACGACGGCGAACATCTTAGAGACGATCCCGCCGGCGCTCCGCGACCGCCTGGAGGTGATCGAACTGTCCGGCTACACGATCGACGAGAAGATCCGGATCGCCCAGCGCTACCTGATCCCGCGGCAGACGGCGGAAAATGGCCTGAAACCGGAACAGATCCGGATCACGAAGAGCGCCCTCAGCAAAATCATCACCGGCTATACGCGGGAGGCGGGGGTGCGGAATATCGAACGGGAGCTCGCCGCGGTTTGCCGGGGCGTGGCGAGCCAGATCGCCGAAGGCGTGATCGAAAAGGCAACGATCACGGCGCGTGATCTCCATCGCGTCCTCGGCCCCGTCCGCATCACGGAGGAGGCGGACGCCCGGACCTTAAAGCCCGGGGTCGTCCGAGGGCTCGCCTGGACGCCGGTCGGCGGGGATATCCTGTTCGTCGAGGCGACCGCGATGAAGGGCAAGAGCGGCCTCACCCTGACGGGGCAGTTGGGCGACGTGATGAAGGAGTCGGCCACCGCGGCGCTCAGCTTCATCCGCGCGAATGCGGAAGAATTGGGAATTGCGAAGGATTTCTTCGAGGGGATGGACATCCACATCCACGTCCCCTCCGGCGCCATCCCGAAGGACGGACCGTCGGCGGGGGTGACGATGCTGACCGCCCTGGTCTCGCTGCTGACGAACCGGACGGTGAAGAAGGAGCTTGCGATGACGGGCGAGATCACGCTGCGCGGCCTCGTCCTGCCGGTGGGCGGGGTCAAGGAGAAGGTCCTGGCGGCCCACCGGGCCGGCGTGAAGATGATCATCCTGCCGAAGTGGAACAAAAAGGACCTGGAGGAGATCCCGGCGAAGGTCCAAAGGGAGATCGCCTTCCACTTCGTGGACGAGATGTTAGAGGTTCTGCGCCTCGCCCTGAACAAAGCGCCGGAGTCGGCGAAATAGGGAAAGCGGTCAGGGCGGCCAACACCCCGAGAGCCCGGGGCATGGAGGCCTTCAAGACGGGCTTGTTCCGCGGAATTAATTCTCCTTGACATACAGGACCACTTTTTTTATCCTCAGCCCGCATAAAAGCAAGTTCTTACCGGATATCCTCGACCCAGATCAAAGCAAGCTCCTATCGGAAAATTTAAGCGGCGGAAAGTGCCGCACATTTCTCTCGGCAAAAGACACCAAGCTTCCACTCAAGCGGTTATCCATAGACGTGGGATGCTACATTTCAAACGGTATTCAAAATTCAGGAGGATGAAAAATGGATTTGATTCACCACACCAAAGAGGTTTACGAGGATTTTTTTCAAAGCGCTCATCAGGATGGGGCTCTGGACGCTAAAACAAAAAAGCTCATCCATATCGCCCTTGTTCTGGCTATGCGCTGTGAACCTTGAGCGGAAAACAACCTTGCAGGTGCAAGGAAAATGGGAATCACCGAAGAAGAGCTGGCTGAATGCATCCAATTGGCCGCTTCCGTAGGAGCTGGAACAATCCGGGCTATGGCCCGCAGAGCTTCCAAAAAGTCGGAACCGGAAATCGATGGTTTGAGTGTTTTAATTTGACAAAGGCTTTGGATCCCCGCTCCTGGGAAAAGGAGCCTGCTGAATAGAAAGGAGAGATGATGATGGCCGAAGAGAGATTCTGGACAAAATCCTACGATCCGGGGTTAACCGACATCGACCCAGCAAGATGGGAAAAGTCTTACGTCGATGCGGTCGCCCCCATCTTCAAGAAATTCCCCGCCAAGCCGGCCTTGGCCTTCATGGGCGTGGAGGTGACATTCGCCGAGTTGGATCGCTACGCCAACCGATTCGCCCACATGCTCTTGGCGCAGGGGCTCAAGAAGGGGGATGTGGTGGGCATCAACCTCCCCAACATACCGGAATACGTCATCGCCTGGCTGGGGATCCTAAGGGCGGGGTGCGTCGTTTCCGGCGTTTCTCCGCTTCTCTCTGCCGAGGAGATGAAATACCAGTTGAAGGATTCGAATGCCGTGGGGCTCGTGACCCTCGATGCGATCTTTGCCGCAAGGCTTACGAAAATCGTTGCCGATCTTCCGGAGCTGAAGGTCGTGGCAACGACCAGCGTGGGGGGCTTCCTCCCGGCGATCAAAAGGGTCCTGGGCCGGCTTCTGAAAAAGATACCCCAAGGGAAGGTTACCCCGCTGCCGGGAAGGTCCGTGGTCAACATGATCAAGGTCATCAAGGGAGAGGAGTTTTCCGCCGAACCGCCCGCCGTGACGGTGACCCCCGACGATATCGCTTACATCCAGTACACCGGCGGGACCACCGGCAGCCCCAAAGGCGCCATGCTCACCCACCGCAACGCCGTCTCCGATCTCCTGATCGTCCAGATCTGGCTGAGCTGGGAGGAGGGCAAGGGGTTGGCCCTCTCGGGATTTCCCTTCTCTCACATCGCCGGGCTCTTCTTCAACGCGAACTGCATCTACCTCGGCTGGACGCAGATCCTGATCCCCAATCCCCGGGATACCGACCACATCTGCAAGGAGCTGGCCAAATACAGACCGACGGCCCTGGTCAACGTCCCCTCGCTCTTCCAGATGCTCATCGCAAATCCCCGATTCAAAGAGCTGGACCACTCCCGTCTGCAGGCCTGCATCTCCGCCGCCGCCCCCTTCCCCGAGGAGTCCCAGCGGGAGTTGGAGAAGATCGTCGGCCGGGGGAAGCTCCTGGAGGTGTACGGAATGACCGAGACATCGCCGCTGACCACCATGAACCCCGATAAGAGAGAGCGGAAGTTAGGTTCCATCGGGCTTCCGCTGCTCAATACCGACATCCGGCTTGTCGATCCCGGGACGGGCCGGAGAGTGGCGGTGGGCGAGCCGGGAGAGATCTGCGTCAAGGGACCGCAGGTGATGGCCGGCTATTACAATAAGCCCGACGAGACCCGGCAGGTCTTCGATGCGGACGGCTATCTCCATACCGGCGACGTGGCCGTCCAGGACGAGGAGGGCTACCTGCGGATTGTCGACCGGACCAAGGACATGATCATCGTGGGCGGCTTCAAGGTCTTTTCCAAGAAGGTGGAGGAGGTCCTGGTGGAGCATCCGGCGATCGACATGATCGCGATCATCGGCCTCCCCAACCCCGACCGTCCCGGCTCGGAACAGGTCAAGGCGTTCGTCACCCTCAAGCCGGACTTCGC